>NZ_BAAALF010000033.1:0-56332 GCF_039528135.1 Kitasatospora nipponensis
CGCCGGGGGCACCGGGGGTGCCGCCACCGGTGGGTGCCGCGCCGGTGGGGGCGCTGCCGGCCGCGGTGGGGCTGGCGGCGGTGGCCGTGGCCGCCGGGCTCGGCGCGGCCGTGGCGGGGTCCGCCGGGTCGCAACCGGTGAGCAGCGCGGCGGCGCCCGTGGTGAGGGCGAGGGCCAGGGCGATGGCGGAGGCGTGGGACCGGCGGCGACGGACAGACATGAGTGGTTTCCCCCAGGACTTCGTGTTGACAGGAAGAGCTTCGCAACGCGGGTTCCCGAATTCGTGTGCTGTCTGTCACAGGCCTGCCACAGCGGGCAGCCCGCCGGTGGACGGGCTCCGCCGCCGGGCTGCCCGGCGGCGGAGCCCGCGGTGCAATGGAAGGGACGGGGCGCGTCGCCCGAGCCGGGAGAGTCCGATGGAGAAGGTCTACGAGCTGTACATCAGCACCACGCCCGAGCGGCTGTGGGAGGCGATCACCGATCCCGGGATCAGGAGCAGGTACACCTTCGGGGCCCGGGTGAACTCCGACTGGACCGTCGGCTCCCGCTACGAGCTGACGGCGCCGGGCGGGATCGGGCTGCTGGGGGAGGGCGAGAACCTCGAGGTCGAACCGCCGCGCCGGCTGGTGCAGAGCATGGTGGCGCTCTGGAGCGAGCAGGTGAAGAGCGAGGGGAACTCCCGGGTGACCTGGGAGATCGAGCCGGTGGCCGACTCCTGCCGGCTCGTGGTCACCCACGACCACCTGCGCGAGCACGCCAACGCCGAGCTGTACGGCGGCTGGCCGATGATCCTCTCCGGCCTCAAGACCTGGCTGGAGACCGGCCGGGTGCTGACCACGCCCGGGTCGCTGCGCTACACCTGAGCGGCACCGCTCCTGAGCGGCGCCGCACCTGGGCGGCCGGCGCCCGGCGGGGCTCAGTTCCGGTTGAAGGTCCGGGTGGCCGCCGCGGCGATGGCGATGCCCAGGGTCCAGCCCAGGACGGTCAGCACGGCGCTGACCACGGCCGGCACCCCGTGGTACTGCCAGACCTCGGACTGGCCGAACCGGATGATGGGGATCAGGTGGTCGGCGGCGTAGAGCACCGGGTTGAAGACCGAGGTGTCCTCGCTGCTCACCCGCTGCGGCCGGACCCGGTCGAAGTACGCGCTGCTGACCGCCAGCAGCCCCAGCGCCCAGCCGATCGCCCGCAGCGGCCGGTAGCCGTAGCCGACCAGCAGGTCGAGCAGGTAGCCCGGGATCCGGCGCGGACGCGACAGCTTGCCACGCAGCACCCGTTGCCGGGTGAGCAGGACCGTCCTGGCCTCGCCGTCGTTGCCGAGCCTGCGGTAGTGGTCCGCCAACTGCGCGTACGGCTGGGCGCGGTAGGCGCCGACCCGGTGGCGTTCGGTGTGCCGGACCTGGCGGCGCAGCAGCGGCAGCCGCGCGGAGGCGTCGGCGTAGCGGTCGAAGGTGCCGTAGCTGAAGCCGTCCAGGTCCAGGCGGCCGGGCCAGCTGCGGGCGTCCTCCTGTATGCCGCCGGCGGCGCTGGCGGCGGCGAGCGTCAACAGGGCGTCCGGGCAGGCCATCGCACGCAGGTCGAGGTAGCCGGCGATGCGCACGCCGGTCAGCTCGATCTCGCCGTCGGCGCGCATCCCGGCGCCGATCCGCAGGTTGTCCTCGACCGTCATCCGGCTGGCGAGCAGGGCGGGTTCGCCGGGGCAGGGGGAGAACAGGGCGCCGCTGAGGTCGAGTCCGCGTCCGAACCGCGCGCCCGACAGGCGCACCGTGCCGGCGGCGGTGAAGCGACGGGTGTCGGGGCCGCCGGAGTTGGGGGCGAAGGAGGCCTCGCTGGAGACCGCGAGCGAGGGGGCGTGCAGGGCCGGGCCGCCGAGCCCGTCGAGGGTGGCGCCGGTGAGCAGCAGCGAGCTGCCGATGTGCGCGCCGGGCAGCCGCACCTCGCCGGTGGCCACCAGGCGCATGGCCAGCAGGCTGCGGCCGATCCGGATCCCGCCGGCGTTGAGGGAGGGCGTGGCGGCGTCGGGGCCGAGCAACTGGGTGTCGATCAGGGTCAGCTGGCCGCCGATCTGCGCGTGGATCAGGCCCAGGGTGCCGTGCAGCACCGCCCGGTTGGCCAACAGGCCGGCCTCGACCACCACGTTCTCGGCGTGCACGGCGCGGCCGCCGCGGCCGGTGATCACGGTGTCCCGCAGGTCCAGGGTGCCCTGGATCCGGGCGCCGAACGCGCTGAGCAGCGGCAGCCGCGAGCCGCGCAGGTCCACCGACTCGGCGCTGGCGCCGTCGAGCACCAGGGCTCCCTCGAACCGGCACGCGCGCAGCGCCAGGACCGGGGAGAGCTGCCCGTGGTCGACGGCGAGGTCGCCGGTGATCAGCGCCCCGGTGAGCCGCACGGCGGCCACCGACCCGACCTCGGCCGGGCCACCACCGAGCAGCAGCGCGGCGATCACCTCGCCGCGCACCGCACGGTCGGCCGTCCACCGGTCGGCGGCGGCCGGGTCGTCCAGTGCGGCGTCGCCGGTGCGCAGGTCGACCGTCTCGCCGCGGGCGAAGGCCTGCCAGACCCGTCGTTCGGTGGCGGTGAGCCGGCCGAGCCGGGTCGGGGCGGACGGGGTCGCGGCGGCGGGCGGACGGCTCATACGATCATCTTGCCGCAGCGACCCCAGAGTGGTCCCGGGTTCGCCCTTCTGACGGACGGACAGCCTGACGGTCACTCCGGTAGCGCGGTCCGACGGTCGTTCCACAGCCGGCGACGTCAGGGCGCGACGGCGAGGCCCAGGGAGTCGGCGCCCATCGGCTTCGGCGCCCCCTTCTCGTAGAAGACGTCGAGTTCGGTGACCGTGAAGCCGGCGCCGGTCAGCAGCTCCACGATCGGCCGGGTGAGGTGGCAGCCGTCGAAGACCCGCTGCTCCAGCGGGTCGAGCCGGTGCTGCCAGCGGCGCACGTTCTCGTCCGGCGCCAGGCCGTGCTCGATGAAGTGCAGTGCCCCGCCCGGCTTGAGGACGCGGCGCACCTCACGGAGCGCGGTGTCCGCGTCCGGGACGGTGCAGAGCGTCCAGGTGGAGAGCGCGGCATCGAACGTGTGGTCGGCGAACGGCAGCGACTGGCCGTCCAGGCCGGCCCGCTCCACCGGCGTGCTGCTGGCCCGCAGGCGCTTCTCGGCCAGCTTCCAGCCCACGTCGGACGGGTCGACGGCGGCCACCCGGGTCACCGCGTCCGGATAGAACGGGACGTTGTGCCCCGAGCCGAACCCGATCTCGAGCACCTCGCCCGCCAGCCCCTCGCAGACCCGGCGGCGCAGCTCGTCGGCCTCGCCCATCCCGCAGGCGACGTCGATGATGCGCGGAACGATGTGTGTGGCGTAGAACCCCATCTTCCTCACCATCCCTCCCGACCAGTCTGGCACCATCGCCGCCGGGGCGGGCGTCCCGGCCGGGACGCCCGCCCTGCTCGGCGCCGTCTCGGCCGGGCGGCGCGGTCAGCCCCGGTAGGGCGGGGTGATGCCCCAGTCCCAGCGCGGCATCGGCGACTCGGGCAGCGGGGGCGGGTTGGGACCGGAGTAGAGCACGGCCATCCGGGTGCCCCACTCCAGGTAGTACGCCAGGACCGCACGGAACTCGGGGTCGGCGGGCAGGCCCACCTCGTCGGCGGTGTCCGCCAGCAGCGCCACCCAGCGCCTGCGCTGCGGCTCGGTGACCCCGCGGCCCAGGTGCCGCGAGGCCATCTGCCGGTGTCCGCCGTGCTCGGTGCTGTAGCGGGCCGGGCCGCCGAAGACCTCCCCGAGCCAGGCCGCCACGTGCTGGGCGTGCCCCGGGTCCTTGCCGGCGAAGACCGGTGCGAGCAGCTCGTCCTCGTCGACCCGCTCGTAGAAGCGGGTGAAGAGCCGCTCGAAGGCCGGCGCCCCGCCGGCCCAGTCGTACAGGGTCGGCGTGGAGCCGCCGCGGCCCGCGACGTCGGTGACCTCGTAGTGCCGCATCTCCTCGATGGACTCGACGTACGGCTTGATCTCGGCGAAGAAGGCGGCGAAGTGCTCGCCCTTGCGGAAGCCCCCGAGGTGCTCCTCGGCGGAGGTCCAGCGGATGCGCAGCACGTACGCGCCCGGATCCTCGGTGCAGCGGGCCAACTCGTAGTCCACGCACTGCTCGGCCGCCCCGAGCGGCCCGGCCGCCCGGCGGTAGGCGTCCTCGAACGCCGTACGTTCGGCGTCGGCGATCCGGTAGCGGATGTATTCGACAATCATGAGGGGACTCAACCGCACCTCCGGGGCCCGGACAAGGACTGACCCGGCGGTAAGTACCCGGAACAGGACAGTGATGCCCGAGAACGGTCGACAGTTCCACTGCCCGGTCGAGCTGACGCTGGAGGTGATCGGCGGCAAGTGGGCCACCCTGGTGCTGGCGCACCTCAAGGAGGGGGTGCACCGCTACGGCGCGCTGCGCCGGCGGATGCCCGGGGTCAGCGAGAAGGTGCTGGTCCAGCGGCTGCGCGCGCTGGAGGCGCGCGGGCTGATCGAGCGCCGCTCGGACGGCGGGACCCCGCCGGGCGTCGAGTACCGGCTGACACCGGAGGGGCACAGCCTGGTCCCGGTGCTGCAGGCGCTGTACGACTGGGGGCAGCAGCGGGCCGCCCGCACCGGTGTGCGGATCGAGCCCGCGGTGATCGATCCGGCCTGATCCGGACGGTCGGGGGTCCGGCGCACCGGTCCGTCAGCCATCAGCCGTCAGCCGCCCGCTGTCAGGCGTCAGCCGTCCGCCCGGGCGAGCCCGTCGTCCAGGGCGGTGCGCAGCCAGTCGTGGGCGGAGCCGAGCGTCGGCTCCGGCGGGCCGGTCGGCGGCCCGGTCAGCTCCCCGGCCAGCGCCCAGTAGCGCTCGACCACCGGGTCCGCCGACATCGCCAGCAGGCCGCTGAGCTGCCGGCGGAAGGCGGGGGTGTCGCGCAGGCCGTGGGCGCGCGCGTGGGCGGAGACGAAGCAGTCGAGCGCCCCGCCCTCCTGCGGTGGCCGCTGCGCCCGCAGGTCCAGCGAGGCCAGCCGGTACGCCTCGCCCAGGCCGTCGTAGAGCACGGTCGGGCGGAACTCCTTGTCGACGGGAGGCGTTTCGGGCCGGCAGCGGCCGATGGTGCGCAGCGCGTCGGTGGTCAGGGCGTGCAGCCGGGCGAAGGTCAGCACCTGCTGGGGCGTGGGGTCCGCCGGTGGCTGCGGCACCGCCGACTCCAGGATCGCCGAGACCAGCCGCTTCGGCAGGCGCGCGGGCAGCGCGAACCGCCAGAAGCGGGCCAGGGCGGCCGTGGTGGGCGGGGCGCTCACCGCGCCGACCAGCCGCAGCCGGTCGGCGCGCTCCTCGGCCGGGCAGTCCCGCACCAGCTGCAGGGCGGCCTCCCGCCAGCGCAGCGCGGCCAGTTGGGAGCCGACCTCGCGCAACTGCCCGGCGATGACGTCCGCCAGGTCCTCCTCCCGCTCCAGGACCCGGCCCACCTCGGTGACCGGCAGGTCCAGGGTGCGCAGCGAGCGGATCAGCCGCAGCCGCTCCAACGCCTCGGGTCCGTAACGGCGGTGGCCGCCGGAGCTGCGGCCGGCGGCCGGCAGCAGTCCGCGGTCGGAGTAGAAGCGGACGGTCTTGACGGTGGCGCCGGCCTGCTCGGCGAGCTCCCCGATGCTCCACAGATCGTCGTCGGACACGACTTGAACCTCCCTCAGGGGGAGTTCCTACGGTACCTGTGAGCGCGCGGGGCCCGCAGGGCGGTCGGTCGCGCGGACCAGAGGCAGGAGGAGGCGGTCATGACGGCGTTCGTGCTGGTGTCGGGGAACTACACGGGGGGTTGGGTCTGGCAGGAGGTGGCCGAACGGCTGCGCGGGTCGGGGGCCGAAGTACACCCGGTGACGCTCACCGGGATGGGGGAGGGCGGCCCGCCGGCCGATGCGCACACCGACCTGGAGACGCACGTCGAGGACCTGCTGCGGGTGATCGACGCGGTGCGCGAGCCGCAGTTGGTGATCGTCGGCCACGACTACGGCATCCACCCGGTGCTGGGCGCGGCCGACCGCCGCCCGGAGCGGATCTCGCGGATCGTCTACCTGGACGCGGGCCTGCCGCAGGACGGCGACTCGGTGCTCGCCACCCTGCGCGACCCGTCGGTCCGCGAGCGGCTGCTGCAGCGGGCCGAGCGGTCCGCGGACGGCCGGTGGATCGCCCCGCCCCCGCTCGACGAGCAGGACGTCTGGGGCAGCATGGCCGGCCTGACCGAGCCGGCCCGGCAGCGGCTGACCACCCTCGCCGTGCCGCAGCCGCTGGGCACGTTCACCGGGCCGCTGCGGCTGTCGGGGGCGCTCGCGGCGCTGCCGACGTCCGGCATCTTCTGCACCGCCGGCGGGATGAGCGTCGCCCTGCTGCAGAACATGGTGCGGATGGGCGACCCGCGCCTGCAGCCGCTCGCCGACCCGCGGGTGGGCTTTTTCGACCTCGACACCGGGCACTGGCCGATGCTCTCGCGCCCCGCGGAGCTGGCCGAGCTGCTGCTGCGGGCGGCGGCGGGCGAGGGGACGCGGCTGGTGGCCGACGAGCGGCCCGACTTCCACGGGCCGTTCCTGCTCGACGTGGAGCAGCGGCCGCGCGAGCGGGTCGGGACGGTGGACCTGTACCTGCCCGACGTCCCGGCGGACGCGGCTCCCCGGCCGGCGGTGATCCTGGTGCACGGCGGCCCGGTCCCGGCCGAGGCGAGGCCCACTCCGCGCGACTGGTCGATCTTCACCGGCTACGCCGGGTACCTGGCGAGCCAGGGCGTGGTCGGCGTGACCTTCGACCACCGGCTCCACGACATCGGCGACTACGGGGTTGCCGCCGAGGACGTGGCGGCGGCGGTCGAGCTGGTCCGGGCCGATCCGCGGGTCGACGCGGACCGCGTCGCGCTCTGGTTCTTCTCCGGCGGCTCGCTGCTGTCGACCCCGTGGCTCGCGGCGCCGCCGCCGTGGCTGCGCTGCCTGGCGGCGACCTATCCGATGCTCGCGCCGCTGCCGAACTGGGGGTTCTCGGACGCCCGGTTCAGCCCCGCGGCGGCGCTGGCCGGCGCGGGGGAGCTGCCGATCGTGCTGACCCGGGTGGAGCTGGAGTTCCCGGAGCTGGTGCCCACGGTCGAGAAGTTCCTGGCCGCCGGCAAGGAGTGCGGGGCCCGCGTCGAGGTGATCGACGTGCCGCTCGGGCACCACGGGTTCGAGACGATCGACCACACCGAGCCGGCCCGCGAGGCCGTGCGGCGGGCGGTGGCCTCGGTGCTGGGCCACCTGGGGAGCCTCGACACCGCTTGAGGGCCCGCCCCCGGTCCCGGCCCCCCGCCCCCCCCCCCCCGCCCCCCCCCCCCCCCCCGGCCCCCCCCCCGCCGGCTCGCCCGGACCGCCTTCGGGGACGGGTCGGGTGGGCCGGGGCAGCCCGGGGGGTGGGGTCACCGGGCCGGGCGCACACCCGTGTGGACGGTGACGGCGGTGAGCAGGAAGGCGTCGGGACGGCGCAGGATGCCCTGCGGTGCCTCGGGGTCGACCAGGACGTCCAGGGCCTGGAGGTCCTCGGGGTGCAGGGCCTCGCCCATGCTCTCCCGCAGGCGGGTCAGGTGACCGTGCAGGAAGGCGCGGGCCGCCTCGCCCAGCGGCGCGGGCAGGTCGACCAGGGCGGTGGTGCTCCCGGTGTCGACCAGGCCGGCGCGGCCCAGCATCGCGGGCCAGTCCTCGAGCACGGCGGCGCTGCCGGGCAGTTCGGCCCGCATGGTCTCGAACCACTCCTCCTGGACGGCGTCGATCCGCGACTGCAGGCCCGGCCGGCCCAACTGCGGGTCGCGCGGCAGGAAGCGCATCGGCAGGCCGCCCTCGGCCACCGCGAGGACCCCGCCGGGCCGCAGCACCCCGGCGAGCGCGTCCAGCGCGCCCTGCTGGTCGCCCAGGTGGTGCACGGCCTTGCTGCTCCAGACGAGGTCCGCCGCACCGAGCGCCTCGCGCGCGCCCTCGGCGCCCGCGCCCAGCGCCTCGTGCAGTTCCACCCGCCGGGCGGTGACCCGCTCGCCGAGGCCGAGCCGCCCGGCCCGGGCCAGGGCGGCCGTCAGCAGCCCGGGCGCGCCGTCGACGGCGACGGTCTCGGCGCCGGGGAAGGCCTCGGCGAGCACGCCGGTCATCACCCCCGGACCGCTGCCGACGTCCAGCACCCGCCGGACCTGCTGCGGCGAGCCGAACAGCGTGCGCAGGTGCTCGGCCGTCCGGCGCAGGGCCGGGAGCTGCAGCTCGCCGTTGCTCTCCAGGTGGGTGGCCAGCACGTCCCAGTCGATCTCGGTGTGGTGGCCGTGGCCGTGGCCGTGGTTCTGTCCGTGGCCGTGACCCGCTCCGTGCCGGTGGCCGGCCGCGGGTCCGGAGGTGCTCTGTGGGCTCATGGCGGTGAGCGTGCACCCGCCGGCGCGGGACGGCAACTACTGTTGCCGTTTCCGGGACGGCGCGGTGGAATGCTCCCATGGACAGTGCCCCGCCGCACCAGGCGGTCCTCGACGAGGTCGGTCCCCGGCTCAGGCGGCTGCGCGCCAAGCGCGGCCTGACGCTGGCCGCGCTCAGCGAGGTCACCGGCATCTCCAAGAGCACCCTCTCCCGGCTGGAGTCCGGCCAGCGCCGACCCAGCCTGGAACTGCTGCTGCCGCTCGCCGCCGCCTACCGCGTCCCGCTGGACGACCTGGTCGGCGCGCCCGAGGTGGGCGATCCGCGGGTCCGGCTGACGCCGCGCACCCTGCCGGGCGGCGGCACCTTCGTGCCGCTCTCCCGGGGTCCGGGCCCGCTCCAGGCGTACAAGCTGATCGTCTCCGACCGGGGTCCCGAGCCGGACTTCCGCACCCACGAGGGCTACGAGTGGCTCTACGTGCTGGCGGGCCGGCTGCGGCTGGTCCTCGCCGAGCACGACCTGGAGCTCGGCCCCGGTGAGGTCGCCGAGTTCGACACCCGGCTCCCGCACTGGTTCGGCAGCGCGGACGGTCACCCGGTCGAACTCCTCAGCCTCTTCGGCCGGCAGGGCGAGCGCATGCACGTGCGCGCCAGGCCCCGCTCCTGACCGACCCGCCGCGCTCGCGGCCTGCCGGCGGCGTGCTCGTGCCGCGCCGGTGGCGCACCCGCACCGCACCGCACCCGCGCCGCACCCGCGCCGTGCTCGCGGCGTCAGGCCCGCGGGAGCGTCCACCCCTGCCGGTGCAGCCGCTCGAAGCCGTCCAGCAGCAGGTCGAGCGCGAACTCGAACTCGGCCTGGTCGTCGCAGCCCCCGCCCACGATCGACTCGTCGCGGTGGCTGCCGGCCATGGCCATCTCGAGGATGTGCGGGTAGCGGGCGGCCATCGCGGCGAAGGTGGCCGCCTGCGCCTGGGGGTCGACGCTCGGCGCGGCCGGGAAGAGCTCCTGGGTGAAGCCCCACATGCGGCTGCCGAGCGCGTGCATCACCTGGTGGGTCAGGTCGACGGAGAAGCCGCCGGCCCGGAAGGTCCCGATGATCGAGTTCAGGTAGTCCAGCACGGCCGGGGTGGGGCTGGTGCGCGACTCGATGACGCGCGAGGCCCAGGGGTGGCCCAGCAGGGCCCGCCGGGCGGACAGCACCCGCCGGCGGATCGCGCTCTTCCAGTCGGCGCCGGCGGTCGGCGGTTCGATCTCGCCGACGACGGTGTCGACCATCCCGTCGAGGAGCTCCTCCTTGTTGGCCACGTGCTTGTAGAGCGCCATCGGTACGACGTCCAGCTCCTGGGCGAGGTTGCGCATGCTCAGGGCGTCGATGCCGGCGCGGTCTGCGAGCGCGACGGCGGCGCGCAGCACGCGCTCGCGGTTGAGCGGGGCCCGGCGTGCGCCGGCCGCCTGCTGGGGCATCCTGACCAACCTCCCGGTCCCACACCGGCCGCGCGCCGATTTCGTCCTTGACGAGTGTACGGCGTACGCCCTACCGTCGGCAGCAGGTCGGGTGTATGGCGTACACCTCAGCTCCGTCGACGAGGCCCGACCCCTGCCCACGAAGGAGTCCCGATGGCCGCACGGAGAACGACCGCGACGCTCGCAGGCGTGTTCTACCTGGTCACCCACGTGACCTCGATCGCCGCGCTCGCGCTGTACAGCCCGGTCCTGAACGGTCCCGACTACGTCCTCAGCACCGGCCCGGACACCCAGGTGCTGCTCGGCGCCTTCCTGGAGGTCCTCCTCGCGCTGTCCATCGTCGGCACCGCGGTCACGCTCTTCCCGGTCGTCAGGCGGCAGCACGAGGGCCTGGCCCTGGGGTACGTCGCCCTGCGCACCCTCGAAGCCGCCGTCATCACGGTGGGCATCGTCAGCCTGCTGGCGGTCGTGACGCTCCGCCAGCACCTGGCCGGGGTCGCCGGCACCGACACCGCCGCACTCGTCATCGTCGGCAAGGCCCTGGTGGCGGTCCACGACTGGACCTTCCTGCTGGGCCCCAACTTCGTGCTGGGGGCCAACACCGTGCTGATGGCGGCCCTGATGCACCGCTCGCGCCTGGTGCCGCGGTTCATCGCCGTGCTGGGCCTGGTCGGCGGCTCGCTGATCTTCGCCTCGGCGATCGCCGAGCTCTTCGGCCTCTACCGGCAGATCTCGGTGTGGGGGTCCCTCACCGCGGTCCCGGTGTTCGCCTGGGAGCTGGCGTTCGCCGGCTGGTTGATCGTCAGGGGCTTCAGGCCCGCCGCCGGTGCGCCGGCGACGGTCGCGCTGGCGGGGCCGGCCGGTGAGCGGGCCTGACGGCAGGGCGGTACGGGGTGGGTGGGACGCGCTTCGCACCCCATCGCGTTAGGTGGGTATGGACCGCACAACGGAACGTTCGGAGGCGTCCGCACCGCTCGACTTCATGGAGTTCGCCGCGGCGCGGGGGCGTCATCTGGTCAGGACCGCCTACCTGTTGACGGGAGGCGACGCCCACCTGGCCGAGGACCTCGCACAGGAGGCGCTCGGGCGGATGTACGGCAGGTGGCGCAGGATATCCCGGCTGGACAACCCGGCCGGCTACGCGCAGACCGTGCTGGTCAACACGTTCCTCTCGCACCGGCGCCGCCGCAGCAGCGCGGAGCAGGTGACCGACCGGTTCGCCGAGGTGGCCGTCAACGACCCGGACCCGTCGCTGCGGGTGACCATGCTGCGGGCGCTGGGCGAACTGCCCGCGCACGACCGGGCCGTGCTGGTGCTGCGGTTCTGGGAGGACCGCGACGTCGAGCAGACGGCCGCCATCCTGCGGCTGAGCCCCAGCACGGTCCGCTCGCGCAGTAGCCGGGCGCTGGTGCGGATCCGTGCCGTCCTCGGCCAGGAACTGGACGAACTCGCCAGCCCCTGAGCCGGACCCGCGACGCCGTCCCTCCGCAAGGCCGCACGAGCCGCACGAGCCGCACGAGCCGCACGGCCCGCACCGCCCCGCGCGGCGCACTCCGCACCGCCCACCGCCCAGCCCCCCGACGAGAGACACGGAGTCTCGCCATGCCCTTCGACGACCAGTTCAGCCGGCTCCTGCACGAGGCCGCCGAGCTCGCCCCCGACCCGCCGGGGGCGGTGCTGGCCGGCTCGGCCCGGCGGATCGGGAGGCGGCAGGCGGTGCGCCGGCGGGCCGCGATGGCCGGCAGCGTGGCGGCTCTGGCCCTGGTGGGCCTGGCCGCGGCCGAGTTGGCGCCCGGCATCGGTGGCAGCAGCCGGGTGTCGGCGGCCGGCGCTCGCTCCGGCCGGATCACCGGGGCGTTCATGGACGACACCCTCAAGTCGCTGCTGCCGCCCGGGCAGGTCACCGACGACCAGGGTTTCGGCATCGGCGAGATGGCCCTGCCCGGCATCGGGCCGACGGCCACGCTGAAGTACGACGACGGGCACGGCGCCGGCATGGTCGTGCTGTCCACCAACCGGGTCCCGGTGCCGATCGTCCAGGGCACCGAGGGCACCCGGTGCCAGGACCCGTTCGAGGCTCCCGTCGAGGGCTGCGTGCGGACCGTGCGACCGGACGGCTCCGTGCTGGTGATCGACCGGCTCGGACCGCGCGCCCCCAACGTCACCAGGAACTGGATCGCGATCTACACGGGCACCGACGGCCGCCAGGTGCGGGTCGACGAGTACAACGCGACGACCGCCGGCCCCCCGCTCACCCGGGAGAACCCGCCGCTGAGCGCCGACCAGTTGACCGCGGTGGTGACCAGCACGGCCTGGAACCCGGTCTTCGAGGCCTTCGACCCCGTGCCCACCGGTGCGCCGACCGCCCCGGCGGGCTCCGCCGCGGCGAGCCCGGAGCCGTCCGCGATCCTGGCCACGGTCGGCCACCTGCTGCCGCCCGGCGTCCTGAGCGAGGCCGGGTCCACCCCCCAGGACACCGCCGGCCAGGCGCACCTGCGGGTCACCGTGGAGGGGCGCGCCAGCCTGCTCCAGGTCACCGTCTTCCCGCAGTGGCAGCAGGGCGTGGACGAGCACCCCCGGCAGACCTTCGAGTCCGGCGCCGCGCCCGGCACGCTCCTCCGCACGGTGGACGGCTCCAGCGTGATCACCACGGCGGTCGGCGCGAGCAAGGGCGGCGGCGGTCCCGACCTCCAGTGGTCGGTCGACGTCCTCCACCCGGACGGCACCCGGGTCAGGGTGACGGAGTGGAACGGCGCCAACGGCTACGACTTCGAGCCCGGGACGCCCGCGCTGACGACGGACCAGCTCGCGGACGTCGCGACCGCGTCGGCCTGGCGGCACTGAGCCCGGCAGGGGCCCGGTGGGCGGCCGTGGTGGTGCGGCGGGCCGGAGCTCAGTGGCCGGCCAGGCCGAAGGCCGCGGCGGCGATCCGGTACTGGGCGGCGAACGAGGCGCCGCCCCGGCTGGTCGGGGAGAGCGAGTAGACCAGGTCACGGCTCGCGTCCCGGGTGGCGAAGACGCCGTTGGTGTAGCCGGGACGGCTGCCGGTCTTGCCCCAGAGCACCGTGCCGTCCGGTGCGGTGAAGCGCATCAGCCCGGTGCTGAAGCAGGCGCGCCCGGCGGTCGGGCCGATGTCGCAGTTCTGGTTCTGGACGTTCGGCACGTCCGGGACGGCGAACAGCTCGGCCTGCTGCGCGGGCGCCAGCAGCCGGCCGCGCAGCAGCGCGGACAGGAAGCGGTCCAGGTCGGGCGCGCTGGAGACCAGGCCGCCCTCGGCCCACGGCCAGGGGCTCTGCTCGGTGACGTCGGCCTGCTCGGTGGAACCGTCCGGCCCGGGGAGGGTCAGGTAGACGTGCGCGGTCGGGTGCGGCAGGCGGGTGTCGTCGGCGGCCGGGACCGAGGTGTTCCGCAGCCCGAGCGGCCGCAGGATCCGGGCGTCCACCTCATGGGCGTAGGAGTGTCCGGTGACCCGCTCGACCAGCAGACCGGCCAGGTAGTAGTTGAGGCCGTTGTACTGCTGGGCGGTGCCCGGCTGGAACCGCATCGGCTGCCCGACGGCCTCGGCCACCACCTGCTGCGGCGTCCAGCCCTCGGTGGCGTGGTCGACGAACCACTGCGCGCCGCCGTCGTCCCCGCCCAGGTCGCCGCCGGTCGGCAGGCCGCTGGTGTGGTTGAGCAACTGGCGCACGGTGATGGGCGGGTAGGACGCCGGCAGGGTGCCCGGCAGGTACTGCTGGACGGTGCCGTCCAGACTCACCCGGTGCTCGCCGGCCAGCTGCAGCAGCACGGTGGCGGTGAAGACCTTGGAGATGCTGCCGATCCGGAACCGCCCGTCGGCCATGACCGGCCGGTCGGTGCCGAGCTCGCCGCTGCCGGAGGTGCCCGACCAGCGGCCACCCGCGCCGTCCACCAGCACCACCGCGCTGGTCAGGTCGGCGTTCGGCAGGCCGGTGATCGAGGCGCGCAGGGCCTGGGCGTCCGGCGGCGGCAGGGTGCCGGCGGCCTGGGCGCCGGTCACCGTGCCCGCGCCGAGCGCCACCACCAGGGCGCCGACCGCCGCTGCGCCGGCCCACCCGCGGCGGGCCGAACGGCGCGGCGCGGTGGTGGAGTTCGCGGTGGGGTGCGGCGCGGCGGGCTGGGTCATCTCGGTGCTCCTCGGCGGTCGTGCACGGTCCGGCTGGTGACACCCGAAAGCCTGCCGGGCCCGCACCCGCCCGGTCATCGGGGACCCACCCCGATCGACCCCTGAGTCGCCCCTGGCGCCACCCCCGAGGCGGGGAGGCGGTGCTGTCGGGAAATCAGTTCCGCGGGCCGCGCCGGGATTCGTGGTGCGGGACCGGAACCGATCCGGTGGATCGCATCGTGTACGGGTGGCAGGCCCGACGTCCCCGATCCCCGCCGACGCCCCCGAGGAACCGCATGAGCACGCACAGCACCGCCCGCCGCCGCATCCTGCCCCTCTCGCTGCTCACCGCGGCCGCGGTCCTCGCGCTGAGCGCCTGCGGCGGCGGCGCGAACGGCGCCGGTGCCGGCTCCGCCGCGGGCGCCACCCCGGCGGGAAGCCCCGCGGCCTCGCAGCCGGCCGCCTCGCAGCCCGCGGCGTCCCAGCCCGCCGCCTCGCCGCCGGGCGCCTCGCAGCCCGGGTCGGCCACGCAGCCCGCCGGATCGGCCGCCACCGGCCACCCGAGCCCGGCCCGCAGCTCCGTCCAGCCCTCGGCGGCGGGCACCAGGAGCGGCAGCCCCAAGCCGGGCGGTTCCGACACCGCCAGTGACGCCTACGCCTTCGCGCACCCCTGCGCCGGCGAGCAGGTCACCGTCAAGGCCGGCTACGACGCGCAGTTGGGCGCGACCAGGCGGCTGATCCAGGTCACCAACACCGGCGGCACCGCCTGCGGCCTGAGCTTCTACCCGCTGGTGGCCATCGACGCGGCCGCCACCGTCCGCGGCGGCAGCGGCCAGGTGCAGACCGTCCAGCCGGCCGTGCCGGGCGACCTCGGCGACGGACAGGGCTACCCGCTGCAGGCGGGCCACACCGCCTACGCCGTGATCGACCTGAACCCCGGCCACGGCACGGCCGGCGCCAGCCGCCAGTACGACGAGCTGTCGGTGATCGCCAGCACCAGCCTGCCGAACGCCTACACGGTCAGCACGGCGATCACCGAGCAGGGCGGCAGCCCGGGCAACCCCTACGTCAAGTCGCCGTTCCTGGGCCGGTACTCGGACACCATCGCCGACGCCGCGGCCACCGCCGTCCCCGGCCACTGACTTGCGCCTGCCGCAGCGTCAACTCCTACCGTCGTGCGTGGGGCCGGATGGACCGGCCCGGCGATGGGAGGCACGGCCGATGGCCTGGTCGATCGCGGAGGTGGCCCGGATGTCCGGGGTGACGTCCCGGACGCTGCGGCACTACGACGAGATCGGTCTGCTGACGCCCGCGTGGATCGGTGGCAACGGTCACCGCTACTACGAACAGGCCGGTCTGCTGCGGCTGCAGCAGATCCTGCTGATGCGGGAACTGGACCTGGGGCTGCGGGAGATCCGGGCGGTGCTGGACAGCCAGGTCGATCAGGTGGCCGTGCTGCGCGAGCACCACCGGCGGCTGCTCGGCGAGCGGGACCGGCTGGACACGCTCGCCCGCACGGTCGGTCGCACCATCGCCGCACTGGCGGAAGGCAAGGACGACAACGACATGACGAAGATCAACAGGCCGGAGAACCTGTTCGAGGGGTTCGAGCCCTCCGCTGCGGACGCCGTCCGCGAGGCCGAGGTGCGCGAGCGCTGGCCGGCGGCGTGGGAGCAGTCCCGGCAGGTCGTCGAGGCGATGACGGCCGAGGACCAGGATCGGTGGCAGCGCGAGGTGACGGCGCAGCTGATCCGGGTGGCGGAGCTCATGGTGGCCGGCACGCCGGTCGCCGACCCCGCGGTGCAGGCCGAGATGGAGGTCCACTACCAGGGCGTGTGCCGGTTCTGGACGCCGAACGCGGCGGCCTACCGGGGGCTGGGGCAGACCTACGTCGACGACCCGCAGTTCCGGGCGAACTACGACCGGATCGCCGACGGGCTGGCCGAGTACCAGCGCGACGCGATGGCCGCCTACGCCGCCGCCCGGCTGAGCTGACCGGCGGCCGGGCCGACGCCCGCCGAGCCGGCCGGCGGCCCGGCGGGGTGCCGGCCGGCGACGCGACGTCCACCGGAACCCGTCGGGCCCCCGCGGTGCTGTGAGGATCGACCCATGAAGATCTACCTCTCCTCCGACATGGAGGGCACCGCCGGGGTCGTCGAGTGGGAGCAGTGCCGCCCGACCGGCCCGGACTACCCGTACTACCGCGACCTGCTGCAGCGGGAGGTGAACGCGGCCATCGAGGGCGCGCTCGCCGCCGGGGTGAGCGAGTTCCTGGTCAACGACTCGCACGGCCGGATGGCCAACCTCCGTCCCGACGAACTGGCCGGCTCCGCGCGCTACCTGTCGGGACGCCACAAGCCGCTCTACATGATGCAGGGGCTCGACCCCTCCTTCGACGCGGTCTTCTTCGTCTCCTACCACGGCTCGATGGCCGGCTGCCCGGCCACGCTGTCGCACACCTACAACCCGCAGGCGATCGCCGAGGTCCGGCTGGGCGGCGTGGTCGCCGGCGAGAGCGCGATCAACGCCCTGGTCGCGCTGGGCCACGGCGTCCCGGTGGTGCTGATCACCGGCGACCGGACCACCGCGCGGGAGCTGCAGCCGTTCTGCCCCGGCGCCCGCGCCGCGGTGGTCAAGGAGTCGATCAGCCGCTTCGCCGCCGACAGCCTGCACCCGCGGCAGGCCCGGGACCTGATCCGGGAACAGGCCAGGCTCGCGGTCCAGGCCCTGGCGGAGCCCGGGTCGCCGGCGCGACGGCTGCCCGCCATCGAGCTCCCGGCCACGCTGACCGTCCGGTTCCGCAACCCGGACCTGGCCGAGATGGCCACCTGGATCGCCGGGGTCGAGCGGGGCGGCGTGGGCGCGGAGCGGGACGACCCGCTGCTGGTCCGGCTGACCGACGACGACCCGATCCGCCTCTACCGCAGGTTCGTCACCGTCGTGATGCTGACCCGCGGCATCGCGGAGTAGGGCCGGCCCGCTCCGCCGTCCGCCGGGATCGCCGCCTACGAGTCGGGCTTCGTGGACCCCGGCCAGGGTCCCTCCCCGGTTCCTTCGGTACGGGCGCCCGCTCACCGGGCCCGTTGGGTGACGGCGATGCAGGTGAGGACGGCGAGCGCGGTCACCGGGGCGGCCGGCGAGGGGCGTTCGGCCAGGACCAGGACCGCCCAGAGCAGCGTCAGCAGGGGCTGGGCCAGTTGCAGCTGGCTGGCCTTGGGCACGCCGATGGCGGCCATGCCCCGGTACCAGAGGACGAAGCCGCCGAACTGCGAGACCAGGCCCAGGTAGGCCAGGCCGCCCACCGCGTGGGCGGTGAGCCGGACCGGCTCGGTCGCCAGGGCGAGGCCGGCGGTCAGCGCGGTCACCGGCAGCGCCGCGAGCACGCCCCAGGCGATCACCTGCCAGCCCGGCATCTCCCGCGCCAGGCGCCCGCCCTCGGCGTAGCCGGCCGCGCAGACCAGCAGCGCGCCGAAGAGGTACAGGTCGGCGAGGGAGAGGCTGCCGTGACTCTGCTGGAGCGTGAAGCCGAGCACGGCGGCCGCGCCGGCCAGCGCCGCGCACCAGAAGGTCCGGGTGGGACGGGCGCCGGTGCGCAGTGCCGAGGCCACCGCGGTGGCCAGCGGCAGGACGCCGATCACCACCGCCGAGTGCGCCGTCGAGGAGGTGCGCAGCGCGAGCGTGGTCAGCAGCGGGAACCCGACCACGCAGCCCGCCGCGACCACCAGCAGCCCGGGCCGGTGCCGGCGCGCGGGGAGCGGCACCCGGCCGGTCGCCAGGCACGCGGCGGCCACCGCCGCGGCGAGCACGCCGCGCAGACCGGTCGACGTCCACGGGCCGAAGCCCTGCAGCGCCCAGGCGGTGGCCGGGAAGCTGAAGGAGAAGGCGAACACGCCCAGCCCGGCGAGGACCGTCCCGGTGCTGATTGCTATCGCCTTCGAGGGGATAGCGCTATCTTGTGCTGTCATGCACGAGCGTAGCAGTGTGGGCGAATTGGCGGCCAGGATCAGGGCGGACCTGGAGCGCTACTCCATCGGTGAGAAGCTGCCGTCCAGTCGCGCCCTGATGGAGCGTCACCAGGTGAGCCCGGTGACGGTCTCCAGGGCGATCGCCGTCCTGGTCGCCGAAGGAGTGGTGGTGTCCCGTCCGGGGGCCGGCGTCTTCCGGGCCGAGCCCCGTCGCGCCGCCGCCGCGCCGCAGGACCTCTCCTGGCAGGAGGTCGCGCTCAGCGCCGAGGCCGGGCAGCCGCCCTCGCGCAGCACGGACGCCTCCGCGGTGCTCGGCGCGCTCGCCGTGCCGCCGCCCGACGTGGTCGACCTCAACAGCGGCTACCTGCACGCCTGCCTGCAACCGGAGCGCGCCCTGGCCGCCGCCCTGGCCCGGGCCGGGCGCCGCCCCGGCGCCTGGGGACGCCCGCCGGTCGAGGGGCTGACCGAGCTGCGCGCCTGGTTCGCCCGGGACATCGGCGGGGACCTGACCGGCACGGACGTGCTGATCGCGGCCGGCGGGCAGAGCGCGCTCACCACGGCGCTGCGCTCCCTGGTCGCGCCCGGCGCGCCCGTCCTGGTCGAGTCCCCCACCTACTCGGGCACGCTGGCCGTCGCCCGGGCCGCCGGACTGCGCCCGGTCCCGGTGCCGACGGACCGCGACGGCGTGCGGACCGACCTGCTGGCGGACGCCTTCGCCGCCACCCGGGCGCGCGCCTTCGTCTGCCAGCCGCTGTTCCAGAACCCGACGGGTGCCGTGCTCTCCTCCGAGCGCCGCCGCGAGGTGCTGCGGATCGCGCGCGCGGCCGGGGCGTTCGTCGTCGAGGACGACTTCGCCCGCCGGCTGGCCCACGCCGACGCCCCGGGGCTGCCCGCGCCGCTGGCCGCCGACGACCCGGACGGCGTGGTGGTCCACGTCAGGTCGCTCACCAAGGTGACCTCGCCGAGCCTGCGGGTCGGGGCGCTGACCGCCCGCGGTCCCGCGCTGGCGCGCCTGCGCGCCGTCCAGGCCGTGGACGGCTTCTTCGTCCCGCGCCCGCTCCAGGAGGCCACCCTGGAACTGGTCGGCTCCCCGGCCTGGGCCCGCCACCTGCGCGACCTCGCCCTCGCGCTGCGGGAGCGGCGCACCGCGGCCGTCACCGCCCTGCGGCGCGCCCTGCCACACCTGCCCGAGCCGCACGTCCCGTACGGCGGCTACCACCTGTGGCTGCGCCTGCTCGAGGGCACCGACGAGCAGGCGCTGACCGCCGCCGCCCTGCGTGCCGGCGTGGCGGTCACCGCCGGCCGGCCGTACTTCGCCGCCGAGGCCCCGGCCCCGCACCTGCGCCTGAGCTACGTCTGCACCCCGGGCGCCCTCCAGGTCGCCGACGGCATCGACCGCCTGGCCCGGGCGCACGCGGGGCTCGTCGGTGCACCGGTGGAGAGCCGGGCCGACGGAAAATGAGTTGTCCGCGGGCGGCGGCCTCGATCATGATCGCCCGCATGGACCAGTACTGACTGCCACGTAGCACCAGCCGACCCTGTCGCGCGATCGATCTCGGAGCCGGACGACCCGCCCCGAGGCGATGACCCGCGCCCTCGCGCCCTCGTGTGCATTCGTCAGTTCCCAGGAGCCGCGGCCCGGTCCGTGAGCGCTCCTGCCCCGTCCTGAAGGCAACCATCCATGAATACCGACCGCAAGGCCCGCTGGGCCGTGCGTCAGTCCGCGCTGCCCACCGTCGTGCGCCCCTGCCCGGACTGTTCCGGCACGCGTCACCGCCCCTCGGGCAAGATCCGCGTCAACGCGAACGGCAAGCTCCTCGACGTCTGGCTCCTGCTGAGCTGTGCGGGGTGCGACCGGACCTCGAAGGTGCCCGTCCACGAGCGCGTCCACGTCTCGACGCTGGAGCCCGCCCGCCGGGAGGCCTACGAGAACAACGACCCTTCCGTGGTATGGGAGTTGACGATGAGTGCGGCTCTCGCCGCGAAGAACGGCTACCGCCTCGACTGGACCGGCACCTGGGCGGTGGAGAGCCGCATGCCGCTGTACGCACTCGACGACCCGACGCCGCTCACGGTCCTGGTCGGCTTCGAGGTGCCCGCGCCGGTCCGGGTCGAGCGGCTGCTCATGCTCGGGCTCGGTCTCAGCCGTACCGAGGTGCGGCGGATGGTCGGTGACGGGCGCATCCGCCTGCCGCTGGCGCTGGACGCCAAGGCGCACCGGGACTTCGAACTCACCCTGCACGGACCCGGTTCCGTCGACGCGGTGAACGCGGAGCGGTCGAAGCGTGCCGGCGAGCGACCCGGGGCCGCGCACGTCGACCTGAGTCGCATCGGGCCGCCCGCCACGTCACGGCAGGAGCCGCGCTCGGTGTCGGCGGGCGCGTAACGCGGGCACGGCAGGGCCCTGCTGGACGGGCCGGCGGGTCGGCGCGGCCGACCGTCGAGCCGTCGGGGGCCCTGCCGTGCGCGGCGATCCGCCGGCGACCTGCCGCGGGTCCTCAGGGCGCGGTCGGCGCCGGTGCCGCTACGCCGGGGGCGGGGTGGCGCCCGAGCGCAGCGTGAGCAGGGTGATCTCGCTCGGCGCGAAGACCCGGAAGGGCGGCCCCCAGAAGCCGGTGCCGCGGCTGGTGTAGAGCTGGGTCCGCTCCCCGTGCCGGCTCAGGCCGTGCACCACCGGCTGGTCCAGCCGGACCAGGAAGTTGAACGGCCAGATCTGGCCGCCGTGGGTGTGCCCGGAGACCTGCAGGTCGATGCCGGCGGCCGCGGCCTGCGGGACGAACTTGGGCTGGTGGGCGACGAGCAGGACGGGCCGGGCCGGGTCCGCCCCCGCGAGTGCGCCGAGCAGGTTCGCACGGTGTCCGGCCAGGCCGGAGGACTCCGCGGTCACGTCGTCCACGCCCGCGAGCACGAGGGCGTCCCCACCGCGCTCCACCACGACGTGGCGGTTGTGCAGCGGTTCCCAGCCCAGGTCTGCCATCCGGTCCAGCCAGCCCTGGGCCTGCCCGCCGTACTCGTGGTTCCCCGTGACGTAGACCCTGGCCAGCCGCGACCGGATCGTGCCGAGCGGGGCGGACTGCTCCCGGCGCTGCTCGGGGGTGCCGTCGGCGATGTCGCCGGCGTGGACCACCACGTCCGCGTCGAGCGCGTTGACCGCCTCGGCGACGCGTGCCGACCAGGTGGCCCGGTCGATCGGCCCGTAGTGGGTGTCGGCCAGCACCACGACCCGGGTCCCGTCCAGGCCACCGCCGAGCCGCGGAAGGTGGACGTCCAGCCGCTTCACCCGGGGCACGCGCATCGCCTCGTGGTGTCCCCAGGCCAGCAGCGCGGCCCAGAGGACGGCGACGGCGACGGCCACGGTCCTGGCCCGGCCGGTGCCGCCGACGTCCAGCCCGCTCAGCACGAGGTCGGCCAGCGCGCCCAGCAGCGACCAGGTGAACAGCACCCAGACCATCCCGAGGGAGGTGTCCGCCACGCGCGCGGCCCGGTCGCTGCGTCGCGCGCCGTGGCCCGCGACCATCAGGAAGGGGAAGGCGACCGGCCACAGGGCGAGGACGACCGTGCCGGCCAGGAAGACCGGCAGCGGCCAGTCGACACCGGAGGCGAACAGCGTCCACCAGGGCGGCAGGCACAGCACCACGAGGATCAGGACGGCCACGGCCAGCCGCCGGACCATGGAGCGCCGAGGCCTGGCGCGCCCGCCCGGGCTCTGTGCGCGCGACCCGGGCGCCTGCCCGGTCCCGCTCCGGGCTTCGCTCCCGACTCGGGCTGCTGTCCCGGCCCCGGCCCCGGAGCGGTCGACGGCAACGATGCTCTCGGGCCCCTGACCGTTCGACCGAAGGGCCGGCTGCGACCCGATGGATCCGCTCTCTGTCACTGCGTCGCCCCTCACGTCCGTTGCCCCCATCATCCGCCACCCCGTCGACCGTCAAACTCGCCCGGGTCGCCGGTGCCGTCGCCGGCGCCGAGCGGGCGCCGGGGTGGGAGGAGGAACCGGCGCGGGCGCCGGAGGCCCGCTGACCGGGTGCGTGGCCGACCGGGTGCGTGGTCGACCGGTCCGCGCGGGTGGCCGGCAGATCACCGGCGGGGTGGGCAACGGGCCGGCGACTGCGGCCACGGACCGCGCCGGGCTCGGGAGTTCACCTCTCCCCGGGGCTGCCCAGTCCGTCCCGCTGCGGAGGAACCCGCTCGATCGCGGTCTCCTGGTCGGCCCGCAGCCGGCAGGTGGAGGCGGCGGCGAGTTTGCGGCGCAGGACGTCGGCCTCGGCCAGCGCCTCCTCGGAGGGCGGCAGCGGCGACCTCCCCCGGCAGGGCGGGGCGGCGCCGGCCGGGGACGGGGCGACGAGCCGTTTCGTGGGGTACCGGTTCAGCACGACCACGGTGCCGCTGCGCTCGCCGACCGTGCGCCCGGTCCCGGTCGGCGCCAGGGCGTACCGGGCGATGACGGCTCCGGCGGTCGTGGTGACGGACAGGAAGGGCTGGTCGAGGCGGCGGCGGACCTCCACCACGGCACCGGCCAGGTGGTGCGGCACTTCGTAGAAGTTGCCGCGGAAGGGCACCGTGCCCGCTTCGGTGACGGTGCGGCGGTCGCAGATCCAGACCGGGTACGGCGTTGGGGGCAGTCCGCGCAGGTCCTCGGTGCCGGGCGCGTCCATCCGGGCCGCGAGCCGGTCCAGGCTCTCCTGCGCGCCCTGGAGCGTGGTGTCGTCCGGCAGGGCGCTCCACCAGGAACGGGTGGCGCCGTCGAGGCGCTCGCGCGCCGGCGACAGCGGTTCGTCGTCCGGGCAGAGCCGGACTCTGGCGCCGTAGTAGCGGGCCACCTGCCGGAACTGCGGCCTCACCCGGCTGCCCGTGTCGCCGTGCACGGCGCAGGGCCGGCCGAACCACCAGTACTCCGGGGTGCCGCCCAGTCGCCTCATCACGTGCTCCATGGCTTCGACGAGTTGGGGCAGCCCGACGTTCTCGGCCAGCGCCGCGCGCCAGCGCCCGGAGCGGGTGAGCGACCCCAGCAGCACGTGCGCCCGGTTCTCGCGACCCCAGCGGGCCGGCGGGTCGGGCAGCTCCAGCCAGTCGAACCGGATGGCCTCCTCGGCGCCCTGCACGGTGCGCGCGCCCCCCGTCGCGCCGAGCCCCTGGCACTGCTGGCAACGGGGCCGGGCCTGGTGCTTGCGCAGGGCGCGGGTGAAGGTCGAGTAGCCACCCGGGTAGGACAGCTCGACGACCTCGTCGAAGAGCACGGCCGCGGCCAGGTGCGGATCCTGCGCCAGCCGCAGACGGCAGTAGGGCAGGAACTGCGGAAAAACATCCGGAGCCGGACTTCGAATACCTGGGGTTCGTTTGCCGGAGAGATGCGATCTCACTGTCTTCCGGTCGCGCCCGAGATGCCGGGAAATCGCCGAGACGGACCATCCCTGACGATTGAGTCTGAGCGCTTCCATGTATTCTTCCCAGCTGAGCAACATGCCCCCTCGTGATCAACTTACACCTCCCGGCAGGGCAAATATGCCGGAGGCAAGCCGGAAATATAGCAGAGGGGGTGCATGATCAAGATAGGGAAACGTTTCTCCCAATTTGTTGATCATGGAGATTTTCGGTGAGCGGTGCCCTCGTTGCTATGAAACTACTCGTTGTGGGGAATTTCGTGCACAGGGTAGGGTTCGGCAGAAAAGAACCACCCCGCGCCACCCCAGGGAATTTCGGCGAGCATTGCCGGTATCGAATATGGAATGACGCCCGGATGCCGCACTAACCGGCTTGCGCCCTCTCTCGTTGGGCAGCCGTGATCTCACCTTGCCAGCCATACCGCCCAGCACCCCCGCGCCGGGACCCGGTGGCCAGTATCGGGAACTGGCTCTTCGTCCCCGACCGCCGGAACGCGGCCGGGGACGTGCGCACCGGCTACCTGTCGCGCAACGGCGAGCGCGTCGTCCTCGCGCACACCTCGCGGCTGTTGGCCGACTTCCTGCGCAGGATCCGCCAGCTGGAGAGCGACTTCGCCGCGCGGCTCGGTGCCCATCCGTTCCCGGTCGACGAGCCCGGTTCCCGCACTGGAGACCTGTCGTGTACGACCGGATGAGCGATCTCGTCCCGCCGTACGGGGCCCCCGGCCACGGCGGCTGGTACGGCGAGGGGCTGGCCGAGGAGGTCGACCTCCTCGCCGGCGATCCGCACGCGTCCTGGTCCCTCGCCGGCTCGGCGGGCGGCTGGGAGGGGGAGGGGACGTTCGTCCCCCAGTTCCCCCACGCCCGCGGGTCGGTCCATCAACACACGTTGACCGCCTCCGACCCGCCGGGCGCTCCCGCCTCCCGGCATCGGCGACGGCCCCGGCTCGGCGCGCCGTCGTGGCCCCGGGTGATCGGCGCGCTGTTCGGCGTACTGACGGCGGTGACGGTCATCGCGGTGTGCGTGCTGGGCTGGCTGCTCTCCTACCACCCCTTGCAGGACCTGGCGTTCACGCGGGTCCCGCGCGGACTCTCGCAGCTGTGGCCGGTGATCATCTACGGGCCGTGGCTGGCGGGCTGCCTCTCCGTCCTGCGCGCCGCCCTGCACGGGCGCCAGCCGATCCACTCCTGGGTCGTGGTCATCCTCTTCTCCACGCTGGCGACCGGACTGTGCGTCGCCGAGGTCACCCGGACGGCCTCGAACCTCGTCGTCGCCGGCCTGCCTCCGCTGACCGCCGTCATCTCACTGCACCAGCTCGTGCGCCAGCTCGTCACCGCCCCGGGCGTGCGCCGCCCGCCGGGCCGGGCGGCCGCCCACAAGCTGGGGGCGTCCGCTCCCGCGAGGTGAGGGCGTCCGCTCCCGCGAGGTGAGGGCGTCCGCTCCCGCGAGGTGAGGCGACCGGACCGAGCGGGAGCGCCTCCGGCGCCCTGCCCCGGCGCCCTGCCCCGGCGCCCTGCCCCGGCGCGCTGCCCCGGCGGGCGCCTCGCGAGCGAGCCCGCCACGGGGGACGATGGAGGCCCCCGGGACCGGGGGCATCGTGAGCGCGGCGTCCGGCGCGGCCGGCAGCGGAAGGCCCCGCACCAGCACCAGGAGGGACGATGGGCCGAGCCGACAGGGCACCCGGACCGGGCCCCACCGGCCACCGTCCGCACCGGCGCGTCCCGGCGACGTTCGTCGACCACGTGGGCCCGGGCGGGGTCGTCGTCCGCTGGGAGTCGCGCCATCACCGCAAGCACCAGAAGCCGGCCACCGGATCGACCTGGTGGGCCCCGGCGGCCCGTGGCTGGTGGATCGCGGTCCTGTTCGCCGTCGGATCGCTGCTCTTCGCGCTCGGGTCGGTGTCCGGCTACGCCGACGCGGTCGGAGCCCGGGGGGACACGATCACCTACTTCATCGGCTCCCTCTTCTTCACCTCGGCCTCCTTCCTCTGCTACCGCGAGACGGTCGACGCCTCCTCACCGGCCCAGAACCCCCGTCACCGGCGCTTCTTCACCTACCAGCCCCGGCGGATCGACTGGTGGTCCACCGCGGTCCAACTGGTCGGAACCCTCTACTTCAACGTCAGCACCGCGCTCGCCATGGCCGACAACCTCTCCGCCCGGGCCGCCCACCAGCACGTGTGGCGACCCGACGCGATCGGCTCCGTCTGCTTCCTGGTGGCCAGCGCGCTGGCCTGGTACGAGACCTGCCACGGCTGGCTCGCCTGGCGCCCCCGCACCTGGGCGTGGTGGATCACCCTGACCAACCTGGTCGGGTCCCTCGCCTTCGGCATCTCCGCGGTGGCCGGCTACGTCGACCCGGTCACCGGCCAGGTGCACGATGTCGACCGAGCCGACACGCAGACCCTGATCGGCGCGCTGTGCTTCCTCGCCGGTGCCGTCCTCCTGCTCCCCGAACGCACCGAGGAATCCCCCGGCTGAGCCACCGCCGGCGCCCTCTGATCCGGCTCCGTGGCGAGGAGCTTCCCGCACGGCCTTGGCGGAGCCGGTGGGATGGTGCGACGATCCACCGATCGTTCCCGGTCCACGACGACGACCGGAGCCGCACCGAACAGGGGGAGTGGGACGTGCCCAGCACCGAACTGATCCGCAGCTACGACATCGCGGCGACCCCCGCCGCCGTGCTCACGCATCTCGCGCAGCCCGAGAACTACATCGGGCTCTCCCCGCTGCTCGTGGACGTGCGCGACGTGCGGGACCAGGGCGGGGTGACGCACTACGTGGCCGTCGAGCGCTTCCGGTTCCTCGGACTGGTCAGCCACGACAACGTCATCCAGGTCACCCTGCGCACCGAGGACGCGCGGCTGCCGGGCGGGGCGGCGGTCAGTGGCGAGGTGGTCAGTCCCGGTGGCGTGCGGATGGACTACCGCTTCGCCGTCACCGCCCGGGACGGCGGGGGCTCGGTGGTCGTCGACACCTTGCGACTGCGCGCGCCGTTCGGTCTGCTCCGTTACGCGGCCGGGAAGGCCGCAGCGGTGCAGGCCGAACGCGGCCGCGTGCTGGCCCGGCGGCTGGGTACCGGCAACTGAGTCCGGCGGGCCACTCGTTGAGGACGGGCAGGGTCTGACACCGGAGCTCGAGACGGCTCGGCCGTCGGCACCCGCGGCCACCGGTCGGCGGCCACCGGCCGAGTCCGCGTCACGACCCGATGGATCCCGTCACGCGAAGGCGACGACGGCGGCCATCCACTGGTGGTCGCAGCTGCCGACGGCCGCGTAGGAGCCGGCGACGGTCACCCGCTTGTAGCCGGTGGCCAGTTGGTCCGAGGAGACGGAGAGCGTCGGCAGGGCGGTGAAGCCGTCCGTCCAGGTCACCGGCGCGCCCCCCTGGACGCCGGCGACGCCGAACACCAGCTCGGGTCCGACGCTGGTGGTCGGCGTCGTACCGGAGTTGAAGTCCGTGCCCCGCGCGCCGCTGGCGGAGGCGTGCCGGTCGACCGTCCTGACACCGGTCAACTCGTCCACGATCACGTGCTGTTCACCGGCTGACGGGTAGCTGAGGGTGATCGCGTCCGAGGGTGAGAGCGCGGTGGCCACGGTCGCGGTGAGGACCAGGGTGCGGTCGCCGGCGGCGCCGTCGCTCTGGTCCGCGGCCATCACGTAGGTGTCTCCGTGGCTGTCGGTCGCCCGGACCTCCCCCGGGCCGGTGTTGGTGAGCATCACCGGCACCACGAGGGTCTCGCCGGCGGCGACCGCGCGGTTGACCGGGAGTGTCGTCGACGTCTGGTACGTCGTCCCGGTCGCGGAGGCGACGCGGGCGACGTAGCTCGGCGCGGCCGCCACCGGCCCGGTGACCGTGACGGTGTCCCGGTCGGTGGCGAGGACCGTTCCGGCGCCGAGCGCGGCGCCGACTGCCAGCACGGTCAGGTGCGTGAGGGCGCGGCGGCGGCGCCGGAAGCGGGACGGCCGGGCCGGGGCGTCCTGCGGCGACTCGGGCGGCGTGCCGACGTCGGTGGCGGCGGCCGGCGGAGCGGCGCCGGGCGCGAGCCCCTCGGCGGGCTCCTGCGACTGCGACTGCGGGGGCGGCTGAGGGGGTGCCTGCGGGAGCGCGGCCGCCGGCTCCGGGAGGCGGTGATCGGCCGCCTGACGATCGGACGCGGCGCTCGCGGCCGCCAGCCAGCGCCGCCGCCACTCGCTCTCGTGGCCGCCGCAGGCCTGGACGTAGCTCCGGGTGGTGGGCCAGGACGGCAGCCGGGATCCGGACGCCGCCTCGTGCAGCGTGGTGTGGGAGATCGCTCCGGTGGCCCCCGCCATCGCCCGGAACGAGGGATTCCCCGCCTCCAGCCGCAGCTGACGCAGTGCGGCGGCGAAGTCCGTGACGACGGACTGGCGTTGCCCCGCGACGGGCCCACTCGGTTCGCTCGTACTCACTGGTGTTCCCCCCCTGGTGTTCGATGTTGTCAGACCCCTGTCAGGGGCTGCCGAACACGTGACGAATCCCCAGGATTGGGTCCCGGCATACCGGAAGGCGGCCCCGGATTCGTCCCGGCCCCCGGTCCCGCAACGTAGGAGGTTCACCATGATCCGAAAGACGATCACCACCCTGGCCCTCGCCGGCGCCACCCTCTCCGGGGTGGTGCTGGCGGCCCCCGCCCAGGCCACCGTCGGACACTGCATCAACGGGCCCCGCGGCGGCGAGCGGCTCTGTCTCAACGGTTACTTCTACAACGCGGCCGAGAACTACACCCAGTACACCTTCACGCTCTCCGGGCCCAACACCGACTACCGGGTCTACGCGGGCAGCCTCTCCGGTCCCTCCGGCATCGTGCACCTGGGCAACGACACGTTCTCGAAGAACGGTCACTACGCGGCGACGCTCTGCATCACCGAGGGCACCACCGGATGGCGTGACTGCGCGTAAGTCCCTTGCCGCACACGCCTGACGGCCGGTCCGGGGCGCCTGTATCGGGCCCCGGCCCGGCCGTCGGTCCGCGCCCGCCGCTGTTGCCGGGTTGTGACGCCCACCGCACCGATCCGGGACGCCCCGAGGGAATGTCCTCCCTGTCGTCGAAGCACACGTCCGGGGGAAGTCCCATGCCCACTCGCGCCATTCGCGGCAGTACCGTCGCCGCCATAGCCCTCGCCTGCGCCGTCACCGGCACCGCGCTCCTGCTCGCCGGGTGCGGCCCGGACGAGACCACCAACGCCGTGCCGACCGCCTCCTCCGCCCCGGCCGTTCCCACCAACCCGCCCACCGGCAAACCCACTTCCGTCCCGACCAGGAGCACCCCCACCGCGTCGCCGGCGATGAACGGCACCGCGGGCAGCAGGCTGACCATCAGCAACGGCACGCGGTACGTCCTGATGAACGGCACCTCGGTCGACTTCGGGACCGCCGTCCGCGACCTCACCTGGTCCCCGGACGGCCGCAAGGCGGTCTTCGTCGACGGCGACGGTGACCTGGTCACCGCCGACCCGGGCGGCGGCGGGCGTGTGGTCGTCGCCCGGCACGCTGCCGGGCAGTCCTGGTCGCACCCGGCCTGGGAGTCCGTGCCCTCCTCCTACGGGCACACCCTGCCGCAGCAGATCCTCTTCGTCGCCGACGCGGGCGGCGTCACCACCCTGGAGACCGTCCCGGCCGACGCCGTCAACGGCACCCCGACCGCGCTGCCCCTGCAGCTGGGGGAAGGCCGGCCCGAGGTGCCGCAGACGGCCAACACCTGGCCGAACACCGGCGGGGGCAGTTCCGACGTCTACGCCAACACGCAGACCGGTGACATCTACATCCGCGACGGCTACGCCCGCATGGACAGCAGCGACAGCGTGTTCACCCCCGGCACGGAGCCGACGCTCTCCACCGACGGGGAGGAGGTGGTCTTCGTCCGTTCGGTCGGCGGGCACGACCACATCTTCGAGCAGCAGGTGGACCGGCAGGGGTCCGCCAAGGACCTCACCCCGAACGCGACCGTCGACTACAGCGAGCCGGCCGTGTCCCCGGACCGCACCACCATCGCCGTCCGCACGCCCGACGGCATCGCCACCCTCCCCGCCGACGGCTCGGCCGCCCCGAGGCTGGTCTCCACCGACCACGGCCTGCCCGCCTACCGCTGACCCACCCGCCCGGGCGGGCGGGTCCTGCGGTGTCGAGTGTCCGCGGACGAGGTCGGCGGTGCTAGGCCCGCAGCAGTGCCTGGTAGGTGCGGAGCGGCGCGTCCTCGTCCAGCGGGGCGATCGCCGCGATGTAGCCGTCCGGGCGGACCATGATCCGACCCCCCTTCGGGAGACCGTACCGGGCGGCCGTCCGGCCGTCCGGGTCCGCGAACACCGCGTCGTAGCCGGTCGGGGCGGTGTCGGCGGCACCGACGAGCAGTTGTCGGACCGTCACATCGGCGACCGGCGCCGGCGTGGCCGCCGGGTCGTGGCCCGCCACGGTGAGCAGCACGTGCTCGTGCGCCCCGGCGAGTGCCGCCCGCAGCTCCGGGTCGGCCGCCGAGAGGTGGTCGCCGGCGTGCAGCTCGCCGCCACCCCGGCGCTGGACCACGATCGGACTCTTCCGGTACGCGATCGCCGTCTCCTCGGTGCGGTCGGCCATCGCCTGGCGGACCGGGGCGAGACCGGTGAGCAGGTGCATCCCCTTGTTGCGCAGCTTCTGCGCGATCGGGTTGACGAGCGTGCCGACCCGGGTGAGCGTGCCGGCGAACTTGATCACCTCGGCGCCGACCGGGTGGCGTTCCGCGTGGTAGCTGTCCAGCAGGGTCGGGCCGACCTGGCCGGTGCCCACCAGGGCGAGCTTCCACGCCAGGTTGTGGGCGTCCTGGATACCGGTGTTCATGCCCTGGGCCCCGGCCGGGCTGTGGACGTGCGCCGCGTCGCCGGCCAGCAGCACGCGGCCGACCCGGTACTCGGGCACCTGGGCGTGGTGCACCTCGAAGACGGTGAGCCAGCGCGGGTGCCGGATCCGGATCGGCCGCCCGGCGCGCTCGTCCACCACCTGCTGCAGCCACTCCAGGGTCGCGGTGCGCTCCTCGTCCGGGGCGATGTTGGCGATCAGCCGCAGCCGGTCGCCCTGCATGGGGAAGACCAGCAGCGGGCCGTCGTGCGGCGCGAAGAAGGTGTACATGCTGTGCGGATCGAGGTCGTGGTCGGCGTCCACGTCGCCCATCAGGAACCGCTCGCCCTTGAACGTGCCGGCCAGCGAGCTGCCGACCAGCTTGCGCGCCTGGCTGTGCGCGCCGTCGGCGCCCACCAACCACCCGGTGCTCGCGCTCTCCGCGCTCCCGTCGGCGTGCTCCAGCACCACCCGGACGGCGTGCTCGTCCTGGGTCAGACCGGTCAGGGTCACTTCGCGCTCGACGGTGACACCGTGCTCGGCGAGCGCCTCGGTGAGGATGCGCTCGGTCTCGGTCTGCGCGATGGTCACCGAGAACGGGAACGCGCTGTCCACCAGGTCGAGGGCGATCCTGGCCACCACCTCGCCGTCCGAGTGCATCTCCATCGCGGTGGTCCGCACCCCGGCCTCGATCAACCGGTCCACCAGGCCCAGCCGCTCGAACATCTCCAGGCTGCGAGCGTGCACGACGATGGCGCGCGACTCCGTCGTGGGCTCGGCCAACCGGTCCACGATCCGCACCGGCACCCCGCGCCGGGCCAGCTCCAACGCAACGGTCAGCCCCACCGGGCCCGCACCTACGACGATGATCGGGTCGCTCACCAGTTGTCCTCGGGTTCGTGCCAACGGAGAATCACCGGACCGGCGTTCGACTACGGTGCACGCCGGCTCCATCAGTGGGCAGCCTATCGATCACCCGTGCGGGCATCGCCTCATTCCGCAGATCCGATCACCGCCTCGCGAACCCCATGCTGGAGGTGGCCGAGTGGAGTTGATCGCCGCGACTGGCTTGAAGACTGCGTCGAGGTCCGGTCCCGGCCGGTTGGCTTCTCGTCGCGATCTGCCGCCGGCGTGCCGCCGCCGTGGCGGTCGCGGCCTTCGGTTGCGGCCTTCGGTTGCCGTCGAGTCATGTCGACAGGTGGAGCCGAATCTCCGTTGCCGGAGCGAACGCGGGGCCGATAGCCTTGGGCGCGGCTGGATCTTCACAATTTCCGCATCGTACGGGGGAGAGGGCGGGTTGCGGAGTTCTCCGTCGGCCTCACCGCTGTCGGCGTTCCTCGGGGACGAATCGAAACAATGACGGAGCGCACGTGCGCCTCCGCCGCGGGTGCCACACCGGCGGCCGGATGCCCGTCGCACGGTGACCCGTCGCCCGGTTACCCACCGACGCCGAGCCCGTGACGAAGCAGCACCTGACAGTGCTTCCGCACGGCACCGACCACTGATCACTGGCCACTGACCACAGCGGCGGGGCGGCCTCCGCAGGACCCGCGACCATCCCGCCGTCGTTCGCGCGACGCGGCCGGGCAGGAGCCCGCGCGCCGCACGACCTTCAACTCCGAGAGGGACCCACCATGACGGAGCGCTCCGGCGCCCCACGACGCCGACTCGGCCGCCTCGCGCGCCGGCTGGCCGTCGTATCCGCCGTCGCCACCGCGCTGGCCGGTGCCGCCGGCCCGGCCCTCGCCGACGCGCAGCCGCAGGCCACCCCGTCCGCCTCGTCCGCCTCGTCCGGCACGGGCGTCCCGGGTGACCTCGACGGTGACGGCGTCGCCGACATCACCATCATCTCGTCGAGCCTGCCCGGCCTGCGCGTCGCTTCGCCCGCCGGTGTCCCGTACACCGCGTCGGACGCGGCGCAGAGCCCGGACGGCAACCAGTGGAACACGTATCTGGTCACCCACCGCGGGAGCCTGACGGGCAGGTCGGTCGACGACCTGTTCGCTCTGAGCACCGCGACCGGCAAGCTCTACGAGGTTCCCAACGACGCCGACTTCGGCGCGGCCCCAGGCCGTTTCACCCACCCTGAGCACGACACCGCCATCGCCAGGCCGGCCTGCGCCGCCCCCACCGACTGCGGCGGCTACCGCGCCGACTGGACCGGCACGACCCAGCTGATCGCCATCGACGGCGTCAGGAACACCGCCGGCCTGCCCGACCTGCTCACCGTGCAGGACGGCAAGCTCTGGTACTACCCGGGCACGGCCGGCCCGCTGCTCGGCAGCCCGGTGCTGCTCGGGAGCGGAGACTGGTCCGGAACCACCCTGATCGCCCCGGGCCGGGTGAGCGGCCGGCCGGCCCTCTGGGCCCGTGACGACAACACCGGCGGCGTCGTCGGCTACCCGTTGGTGTTCAACGCCGACGGCACCCCCGCCGCCCTGCTGAGCGCGCCTCAGGACACCCAGATCCAGGCAGCCGTCGGCGGCACGGGTGGCACCACCCGCTGCCTCGACGGCGACGCGATGGTCGGTTACTGCGCGGGCCCGAACCGCTTCGGCGGCTGGCTCCGGGGCGCCGATGCCACGTTGCAGAACAGTGGCGCCTGCCTCGACGCGACCACGGCCGCGCAGGGTACGGCCGCGACGGTGCAGCGGCAGGCGTGTGACGGCCGGCCGTCCGAGCGCTGGACGATCGGTGCCACCGGCTCCATCGCGAACGGTGCGAGCGGCCTGTGCCTGACCGCCGCCTACGACGGCTACAGCCCGCACCCCACGCTCGAGACCTGCACCGGGGCCGCGCTGCAGCGCTGGGGCGGTGCCGTCGCCGCGGACCAGAGCCTCACGCCGCTGCCGGCCGCGCAGGCCGTCCTGCCGCTGAACCTGTACCAGAACCTCTCGGGTGTGGGGTACACCGCGGTCTCCTACGGAGACGTCGACGCCGACGGTCTCCCCGACCTCTTCCTGGTCGACACCAACCTCTACCTGTACCCCGGCGCGCCCGCCCAGGGCGGCCTGCCCGCGTTCGGTGCCCGGATCCCCCTGGGCGAGAGCACGAGCACCCAGTCCTCCGCCGGCTACCTCCCGGCGGACACCGTGCTCTACTCCCGGTGCGCCAGGCTGACCATGCAGGCCCAGGGCGACCTCGTCCTCACCAAACTGAAGACCGGTCAGACTCTCTGGTCCAGCGGCACCGCGGGCCACCCGAACGCTTCCGCCGCGGTCCAGGGCGACGGCTCGCTCGTCATCAAGGACGCGTCCGGTCAGCAGCTCTGGAGCACCGGGACGGCCGGCGGCCAGCCGGCCAACCTGGCCCTCCAGGACAGCTGCAACCTCACGCTCAGCACCATGCAGGGCATGACGTGGTCCACCCGAACGTACGACCCCGACTACGACACCACCGGCCACCCGCTGACGGCGGTCACCACGCTCGCCTCCGGCACCAGCATCGCCATGGCCACCACGCACCTGGACATGCAGGGCGACGGCAACCTCGTGCTCTACGGCACCGTCACCGGCCGCGCACTGTGGAGCTCCAGCACCTGGGGCCACCCCGGGGCGAGCGCCGTGCTGCAGGCCGACGGCAACCTCGTGGTGTACGACACCGACCACAACGCGCTCTGGGACTCGGGCACCTGGGGGCGCCCCGGTGCCCACCTGACCCTGCAGAACGACCGCGACCTGGTCCTCTACGACGCTGACGGCAACGTCCGCTGGCACACCGGCACCACTTTCCAGGACCCCGCCTGGCGCGGTGTCCCGGTCACCGCGGGCACCACGCTCGCCTCGGGCACGTCGCTGTCCTCCCCGGTCGTCCACCTGGACATGCAGGCGGACGGCAACCTCGTGCTGTACCGCACCAGTACGGGCCGCGCACTGTGGAGCTCCAGCACCTGGGGCCACCCCGGGGCGAGCGCCGTGCTGCAGGCCGACGGCAACCTCGTGGTGTACGACACCGACCACAACGCGCTCTGGGACTCGCGCACCTGGACCACCCGGGGCGCCGAACTGGTCGTCCAGGACGACGCCAACGCGGTCATCTACGACGGCGACGGCCGCCCGGTCTGGAGCACCGGCACCTACCTGCAGTCCTGACCTCCCACCGACGCCCCTCCCGGAGCCCGGCCCCGCACCCAGCGGCGCCGGGCTCGCCCGGTCACGGGCGATGACGCTGTACCGCTCCGTGCCCGGTGGGACCGAACCGGTCGAGCTCACGGGGCTTCGTACGCATCGCGGTCCGGCGACAGCCCCGACGCATCCTCGACGGCGTCCCGATCCTCATCGACCGACTGCCTGGGGCGCGAGAGGGGCGCCGTCTGCGACGGAACGGCCGATGGCCCGGATCGCGTGATGCGGTCCGGGCCATCGTGAAGGCGGAGGACTACGAGACTCGGACGCGTGAGGGGTTGCCCCCAACACGCTTTCCAGGGCGGCCGGCTCCGGGCCTGTGACCACCCGGCCGAGCACCGGACAGCCGTGTCGGACCGGCCCGGCGCCCTCGGCGCTTCAGAGGGTGGCGGCGCGCAGTGCGATCAGGGCGATGGAGGCCATGGTGAGGACCACCGCCGGAGGCGCGCCCTTGTGGTCGCCGACTCGCAGGTGGGAGGCGACCGCCCCGGCGAAGTAGAGCGTCAGGCCGATCGCGGCGGCGATTCCGACGGGTCCCCACCAGAGTCCGGCGAGCACACCGGCCGCGCCCGCGACCTGAGCGCCGATCAGGAAGGCCATCATGCCCCGCGGCACTCCGAGGGTGGCCATCTGCTCGGTGATGTGCCGCGTCCGCAGGGACTTGGCCCCGGCCGATACCAGGAGAACGGCCGACATGAACACGGTGACGACGGCAAGGGAGACGAACACGGCTGAAACCTCAATCGTGCGAGAGGCGAGCAAGGGACGTGCGCACCTCCACGACGATAGGCGGCCGATAGGTACCTCGAGGTAACCTTCGGGGCATGAGCCAGCGACCCGCCATCGCCTTCCTCGCCGACTGCCCCGCTCTCCTGGCGATGGAGATCATCGCCAGCAAGTGGTCCATGGTCACGCTCTTCGCGCTCACCGACGGCCCGGTGCGCCACGGCGAGCTGGTCGAGCTGAGCGGCGGCATCTCACGCAAGGTACTGACCCAGACGCTGCGCCGGCTCCAGGCCAACGGGCTCGTCGAGCGGCACGCGTACGCCGAGGCGCCGCCGCGCGTGGAATACGGCCTGACCGATTTGGGACGAACCCTGGAGGAGCCCATCAGGATGCTCACCGCCTGGGCGCGGCAGAACGGCGAGGCGGTCGTCACCTTCCGGGAAGCAGCCGACGCGGCCACGACCACCGACTGAGACCACGATCCGGGTGGGCAACCTACGCGTGCGGGGCCTTCGGAGCTGTCGGTGCTACTCGCAGACGGGGCCGCGGCCCGGCTGCGGTACCACGAAGAACTCCGTCACGAAGCCGGTGACCGCGCCGTCGACGCTTCGACCGACCCACGTCGGGTAGTGGCCATCGCCCCAGCCCGAGGAGAAGGCGACGAAGCAGTGGCCGCTCTCGGGATCAGCGAGAACAGCCGGTGTGCGCACCATGGAGTTCTCCGCATCGAACAGGGCGGTGACCAGGGGCCCGCAGTCCTCGCCGAGCAGGTCTCCGAGCGGGACGGTCACTGCCGCATCGACGAAACAGCCCGTCCCGGCGTCGACGCCGTAGCCGAAGAACTCCGTGTCGCCGAGCTCGGCGAGGGACTGACCGTCGCTCAGGGCCAGCGTCCACTCCCGGGTCGGCTTGTCGCTTATCTGCAACCAGGCGGCGGCGACCCGCTCATCGGTGAACTCGGGGAGCTCGGTTCGGGTGAGTTCGACGACCGACAGCACGATCAGGTAGGTCCCCGGATCCACCTCGGCCGTGAACGGATCCACGTCGTCGCCGAGGCCGATGAACGGGTCGCAGGCCGCAACCTGGCCCGAGGGCAGAGAAAGCGCGGCCTCGGGCAGCGCGGTCACGGTGGCCGTCACTCCCCGGCCGCAGTCGTACGAACTGCCGGCCGTGAACAGGCGCACCACATCAGGGGCAGGTAGCGGCATCGGGGTTGACCCTCGCAATAGTCGGATGGATGGCCGGTCGATGCCTCCACGGGTTGACCCCTCCGAACGCAGACCGTGCTGCCCAGACGCTAGCCCCTGGCACGGACAGGTCGCGGCAGCAGGTCGCCGCGCCAGGTCGCCGCGCCAGGTCGCCGCGCCAGGTCGTCCTCAAGAGCCGGCTGACGCCGGAGGCGCCCGGACCCTACGCTGGAGTGGCCGTACTGGCTTGAGGGCTGCACCGCAGGGGAGCCGATCACACGAGCACTGCCCCGAATCCGCCCCGGCCGCCGAGCCGTCCTGGCGAACCGAGCGACAGCTTCCTCGGACGGCTCCTGTCGGCACCTTTCGAAGGTCTGGACTTCCGGTCAGGCGCGCTTACGGCTGAACCAGCACTCTCTACCCATGGACCAGTCACAGCTACCGCGTTCTCTCCCGAGGGCGGCCTCCTGGCCACGGCCGGGCCGTTCTTCTCGCCGGACGGACAACTCCTAGCCGCAGTTACGGGAGTCCGCGACCCGAAGCAGAAGCAGACTCCAACCGATGTGGTCCGGCTCAGCGGTAGCGTTCGACGAGCGCGTTGCCGATCGAGGCCAGGTGGGCCCGCACGTTCGGAGGGCCGGTTACCTCGAGCCATTCGACGAGCCCGGCGAGCTCGCCGGCGAGGGTGTACTCGTCGCGGCCGCGGATGACGACCTCGATGCGGCCGTCGGTTATGGTGCCTCCCACTTCGAGTCGATCGCCGAGTCCGATCCGGAGTATGCCTATGCCGTGGGGTGTGCAGAGCGCCTGGATCTCCAGGGGCGTTCGCCTGCGTTCGACCTCGTCGGCGATCTCGCGCCAGCTCCCGGCGAGGTCGAAGTCCTCGGGCCGGTTCACCGGATCGTCGGTCGGGTCGGCGGACGACACGCGGTCGATCCGGAAGGTCCGCCGGCCGGCCTCGGTACGGGTGACGAGGTACCAGGCCGGGCCTTTGGCGACGATGCCCAGCGGGTGGACGGTTCTCATCGTTTCGGTACCTTTGCCGTCGATGTAGCCGAGCCGCACCTGGACGCCGCGGATCACCGCGTCCTGGAGTTCGTCGAGGAAGTGGGGCGGTCGCTGCTCGGCCCGGTTCGCCCCCCATTGTCGCGGGTCCATCACCAGTGACGACGCCGCCGCCTCGGCCTGCACGCGGAACGGCTCCGGCAGGGCATGGACGAGCTTGCGCAGAGCCGCTTTCACAGCCGGTGTCGCGGCCGAGGCCGGGCCGGCGACCAGGAACAGGGCGCGGGCCTCACCCGCGGTCAACCCCGACAGGTCGGTGCGGGCGCCGCCCACCAGGCGCCAGCCGCCGCCCCGGCCTTGCACGGAGTACACGGGCACCCCGGCCATGGCCAGGGCGTCGAGGTCGCGGCGGGCGGTGCGCTCGGAGACCTCCAGCTCCCGGGCGACCTCCGCCGCCGTCACCTGCTCGCGTCGTTGCAGCAACAGAAGGATGGCCACCAGCCGGTCGGTCCGCACGCCGAGAAAACTCTCACGCAAACCGGTCACGAGGTGACCGGTTTCGGGAGACAGGATGGCGCCATGACCTCAACCGATTTCCCCGAGCCCACCCTCGTTCCGGTCAACGGTGTGGAACTCGAAGTCTTCGAAACGGGCCGAGAGAACGCGGGAAAGCCCATCGTGCTCTGCCACGGCTGGCCGGAGCACGCCTTCTCCTGGCGTCACCAGATGCCCGCCCTCGCGGCGGCCGGCTACCACGTCATCGCCCCGAACCAGCGGGGTTACGGCCGCTCGTCCCGCCCGGACGAAGTGACGGACTACGACATCGCACACCTGTCGGGCGACCTCGTCGCGCTCCTTGACCACTACGGCTACGAAGACGCCACCTTCGTCGGCCATGACTGGGGCGCGTTCGTCGTCTGGGGCCTGACCCTGCTGCACCCCGACCGCGTGAACAAGGTGATCAACCTGAGCCTGCCCTACCAGGAGCGCGGAGAGAAGCCCTGGATCGAGTTCATGGAAGCCGTGCTCGGCGGCGACTTCTACTTCGTCCATTTCAATCGGCAGCCGGGCGTCGCGGACGCCGTCTTCGACGACAACACCTTCCGGTTCCTCCGCAACCTGTACCGGAAGAACGAGCCCCCCGCGGAGCCCCAGCCGGGCATGGCGCTGATCAATCTCGCCAGAGCGGATGCACCACGCGGAGAGCCCATCATGAGTGACAGCGAACTGGCCGTCCTCGTCTCCGCCTTCGAAACATCCGGGTTCACCGGCACCATCAACTGGTACCGGAACCTCGACCGCAACTGGCACCTGCTGGCGCACGCGGACCCGATCATCCACCAGCCCACCCTCATGATCTACGGCGACCGGGACCTGGTCGCGAGGTCCGAGAACCTGGCCGAGTTCGTCCCCAACGTGGAAGTGGTCAGCCTGGACTGCGGCCACTGGATCCAGCAGGAGAAGCCCGAGGAAACGAACCGAGTGATCACGAAATGGCTGGAACATCAGGACCGGCCGAGCTGAGCTTCAGCCAATCCAGATGCCACCCGGTGAAACCCGGCGCGCGAAGCGTCGGCCGGCGGTGCTGACCGGGTGCGACCAGGGCACGTCGGTGACTTGGCACCCGAAGTCGTCGGCAAGGACTTGTACGAGCTTGGCACCAACGCCCTGTCGGCGATAGGAGTTCGCCACCCGGACCAGATCGATGAGCGGGCGCAGAGTGCCGTCCTCGTTGGTCGGACCGGCACCTCAGGTGAAGTGGCCCGCCTACCCCTCGTACCAGATGTGGTCGATAGAGGCGCCGCGAGCCCGGTTGACGGCCTCCGTGGAGGCAGCGGGCAGGTCGGGAGCATCACCCCGCATCGTCGTGGCATCGACGTACCCGTCGCGGTCGACTTCGACGGTGGCGTACCAGCGGTAGGACCGGACAAGGATCCTCCGGGACTGTGGGCCGCGCCGATCCGGATCGAGGTAGATCGTTCGCTCGGCCATGCGCTCTGCTCCTCGTCCGTGGCGTTCTGTCTTCACGGAGGTCTGGATCAGCAGTGCCCCGGCCGTCACCGCCACCGCTGCCTCTGAGTCGATCCTGGCCGATACGAGCGCGGGGCCGGTGAGCTGTGGCTTGGTCCTGCCCTGCTTGGCTTCGCTCAAGCCCGTGGGACACGGCACCTGCAACCAAGACTGCAACCAGGAGACGACGAAGGACCCGGCCGCTGAGCGGTCGGGTCCTTCGGCTGCCACGGCTGGCAGAGGCGGAGGATACGAGATTCGAACTCGTGAGGGGTTGCCCCCAACACGCTTTCCAACCGTTCGTCCGGGAGTCCGGGGACGGCCGTATGCATCCTGAACTGTGGCGGAGTGACCCGTCAGCTGGGCTCTGAACGATGCTGGACGGGGGTGAATGCAACCAGAACTGCAACCAGAGTCTGCTTCGTTTGGCAGCGGATGCGCGTCACCGACCGTCCGACCCGCGAGGGCGGTCAGCCAGTCGGCGGAGGGTGTCGAAAGACAGTACCCCGCGCGTCTCCACATCGACCTTGGTCGCCTGGAGCGCCTGCGTAGCAGCTTTGCTGAACATCGTTGCTAGCTGGCCGCAGAGCTTGACGGTCGACAGTTGCCGCAACTCATGGTGAGCTGGGGGGCGGTAGCGGCCTAGGTACTTCGAAGCGCTGTGTTCTCCGCGGACATATTCCAACAGGAGGGAACAGAGGGCGGGGGCATCCTTGGTGGCCGCGTCGTGGGTCTGGGCGTTCAGCGCCGCGGCTGACCTGGCAAGGCTCACCAGCGCGTAGCCCGCTCGGTCTTCGTCAAGCGTGAAGCCGACATGGTCGTCCAGTGCTACAGCCGCCAGGCCGGCCGATGTCTGGGCCTCCGCTTCGTCCCGGAGCGAGATCGAGAACTCCACAAGGAACGCCCTGACCGCTCTGTGGTAGTCGTCGTAGTCTGCAAGCTCAAGGGCAAGTTTTCTAGCGTAGGCACCGGCTCTCTGCTGCCCTTCCAAACGAAGGGCCCGCAGCAGGGACACCCGTGACTCGAGAATCTTGCGGCCGGTGCCCTGCACTGCCCCCTTGGCCGCCCAGACTGACTCGGGGGCCGACAGGGAGCGGGACAGCAGGTAGGCATCGCGATAGCCCTCGAGGGTTGAAGCCTGCTTCGCCAGGCGCTCCCCGCCAGCCTGGCCAACAAGTTCATAGACCTTCGAGGCGGCTCCTTCTCGGTGTAGGTAATCGACTACCGTCGCAGCGATGGAGGGATGCCGGCAGTAGACACGGTTCCCGGCGAAGGTCACTGCGGCCTCCCGGCCGAGCGTTTGTAGGATCTTTCCGTCGGCGAAGACCGGGTCGAGGCCCGCCATGGCCGCGATCACCGATCTGCTTGCGCCCTTGCCGCGGTTGCCGTCTGTGTCGAGCGCGTGCTGCATGATGCAGATGCCCCCGAAGATATCGCCGAGGTCGACGGAGTCCGTCAGCTTGATCTCATGCAGCTTGCTGACCAGATCCTCCACGCGGGCACTCAGACCCGCCCCGTACCGGACGTCGAGAACCGCTCCGAAGAGCGTGTTGCTCTCGGCGGCCATAGCGCTGGCCGACGCCGCGAGGCGCTCCGCGACGGTGTCAATCTCTTGACTGCCATTCGGCAGCATCCCAAGACCCTGCCAGGTCAGGGCGATGTTCCTGGCGTCGTCGTTGGTGATGCCATGGAACAGGACGTCCTCGATCCATGGTCGCAGTGCCGAACCGGCACCCTGCCACCACAGCCGGTCTTGACTGGCTAGCAGAAAGGCGATGCCCGACCCTTCGACCGCCCAGACATCCTTCGTGGACACCATGTCGTCCGTGATCAGGTCGGCCTCGTCAACGCAGATCAGGGTCTTCCCAGTTGCGCGGACGTCGTTCAGCCAGTCCTTGGTCAACCGCGGTGCGCCCGGTTCCCGCCACAGCACGGTCCACTCCGGTCGTGAACTCGCCACCGCATGCGCTACCTGGCGCAGGGCCAGGGACTTGCCCTCGCCGAGCGGACCGATGGCCACTGCACCGCCACCACCACCGACCCGCAGGCACTCGACCACCTTCTGCTCTAGGGAGACCGTTGAACTGAGGACGGGCCAGGAGCCCGGCGCGGCGTCCGCCCACACCGGCTGGCTGCCCTCCGCGAAGGCCCCCGGCTGGTACGAGGCCGTGTCAACCAAAATACGCGGCACCCGCGAGTACCCATAGTGAGAAGAGGTCTCCTCGGGTTCTGTCTCCCGTTCCAGCTCATCGGTAAACAACTCGTGTCCGTCGACGCCGAGATAGAGGGTGAAGCCGGGAGCACCCACGAAGTCACCGAGAGTGCCGCTCGTTACAGCGGCGGCATCCGTTTCATAAGCCGCCCAGAGAACCTCGGCGTCCAGCAGGTCGGCCTTATTGTCGAGGACCTGGCTGCGCAGGCTCCTCATGAAGCTGTCGAGCCACCCGCTGTAGCCCACCACCAGCACGACCGAGTTCGTGAGCAGCCGTCTCAGCAGATCGTCCAGTCCAGGGCGGGCGGAGGTGATCCTTGTCGGCACGTTACTCGAAGCCTGACCAGTCCAGTAGCCGTGGATATGCAGCACCGGGTGGGCGATGGCTTCGTTCAGCTGTCCCATTGCGGGGGCGGTGTCGGTTGGAATGGGGATTGGGACCGCTTGAATTCCGGCCTGACCGAGGGCGATCTCGATCAGCGGGTCGAAATTTGTGGTGATGATCGGGCCCCGTGCCCGCCCGCTCAGCGACGCAAAGAACTGCGCGAACCGCCGGTACCCGCGGGGAATGAGCCAATTTCCCGTCCTCGCGTAATCCCGGCAGCGTTCCTCGTCTCTGGCAACCTTCGCCACATCCTCCTGGCGCACGTCGGGGCACGCCTGGAGCACAGCCGTCCGGATCGCCCGCATGACCGTAGGCTCACCTGCCTGCTTGGTCAACACCGCGGCCGCGCTCTGGTACTTGAGGCCAGGGTCCGAGGCATCGGCGACGGTCTCGTCGAACCTGGCCAGGCCCGCCCTCGGCACGTGCTCTCGGAAGATGTCCGTGAGCTGGGGGACGCTGGGGAGGACCTCGCTGCTGATTCCCGAACCGAAGACAGTGACAAGGCGACGATCGTCCTCCTCGGCCAGGTACTGGAGGCGGATCTTGAGGTCGGTGATGTCACCGAAGTCGATAGGACCCATGAACCGATCCAACCACTGCGGCTGGGAGGTGCGCACCTTCCGCCGCACTCACGTGTCACATAGACGATTTCAAGCCACCTCTGAATGCGGCTAGTTCACCGATCACCGAGAGGGCGGGCGACACTTATGATCGACCCGCGTCGGAGCCAAGGCAGAGGAGACGTCACCGTTGAGCCAGTTGCAGCTTGCCATCACAGCGATCCTCACCGCCGCTGGCATCGCCCTGCAGATCTGGTCGTCGGCGCCAAGCCGGGCCGAGCGGCAGTACGCCCTCCAACTCCCCTCCGTTCTGCTGTACTCGCTCGCTGCGGCGCTCTTCCTGTTCTCGATCTTCCCGGACTCGCTGACGGAAGGCAGGGCGCTGGGGTTCGGTCTGACCGGTGCGGCGGGATTTGCTGCCTTCTTCATGCTGATCTCGTTCACCTGGCTAGCCAAGACCCGTCGACGGGACGAGCTGACCGCCCAGCTGAAGAAGGCTCAGCGCGAGAACGTGGCTCTGCGGAGGCAGTTGGCCGGTGAACGCGTCTCGGGAGAAGGTCCGCGACCGCTCGCGCAGTCCACCCGGTACGACGTCCCCCTGCGCGGCAGCAGGCGGCACCGGATCGGAGTGGTTACCGGGAACCTGGCGAATGTGCTCGGCGTCGATGTGTGGGTCAATCCCGAGAACACCCGCATGGAGATGTCCCGCGTCGATGAGCCGACTGTCTCCGCTGTGATCCGATACCACGGAGGGCGCCGCGACGACGCCGGGCATCTAATCGACGACGCCATCGCCAAGGAACTCGTCGAACGGATGGACGGCCGGCAGCATGTATCGGCGGGCCAGGTACTGGTCACAGGGCCAGGCGAACTCCTGGAGAGCCATCAGGTTCGGAAGATCGTGCATGTTGCTGCGGTCGAAGGGGAACCTGGGTCTGGTTTTCGCCAAGTGATGGACCTGGCGCGATGCGCCCGCAACATCCTGGCGGAGGTTGACCGGCTTGCCGAAGCTGGGGAGTCACTGCGATCTGTCGTTGTGCCGTTGCTGGGAACCGGCGGAGGCAACAGCGATCTGCACCGCACCGTGGACACCCTGCTGGCGGCTGTTGTGAGCTACTTCGAAGCTCATCCAGCGTCTCGCATCCGGGTCGTCTATCTGCTGGCCTACACAGACGTACAGGAAGCTGTCTGCCGGACCGCCCTCGACGCGCGTCCCGAGCTCTCGGCGAGGGCGTGAGTCCGGTCCATGAGGTCCCGGCGTGGCGGAGGGTCTCCAGCCACTGTGAACCGCCATCACGATGGATGCTTTTCGGCAATCCTGCTTGAGCAACTATCGACTCGACGACAGCCAGATCAACTGCTCAGCCACTCTCCTGGCCGTGATCTTTCTGGGGTTCGTTCGGGCATGACCATGGGCAGCACCCTGCCAGAGGAGCGGTGCCCAGCGACTGCGAATGCGGGAGCTCAGCCATAGAGTTGGCCCGCCGGGTGGGGTCGTGCGGCCAGCCGTTCCCGGCGGACGCCTAGGGTCGGCTGAGCCGGGATTACTGCTCGTAGGCCCAGGCGCGCCCAGTCTGGCGGTACTGCTCGACGGGGATTGGGGTGATGCCGCTCCGCATCCGTGCGGTGTAGAGCAGGCCGTCGAGGTGGTCGATCTCGTGGTGGACCAGGCGCGCGAGTCCCCGCTCGTAGGCGGTGGCCGCCGGCTGACCGTCGAGCGTGGTGGTCTCGACAGCGATCCTTAGCGCTCGGGGGACCATGCCGCGGACGTCGAAGAAGGAGAGGCAGCCTTCGAATTGCTCGTCCGTCTCGTCGGAGCGGTCGGTGATGCGGGGGTTGAGCAGGACGATCGCCGGTGCTCCGGGCTCGGCCGGCTGGACGATGGCTGCGGCGCGGCCGATACCGATCTGGGGCGCGGCGATGCCCATGCCCTTGGCGAAGGGATGGACCTGGCCCATGCGCTCCATAGCGGTGAACAGGTTCTCGACGACCTGCTCGGCGGCCTCGCGCTCGGTGGGCAGGTCGAAGGGGCGGGCTGGCTCGGCGAGGATGGGGGCGCCCTCCTGGACGACTCCGAGGTCACGCATCTGCTCACTGGGCCGCACCTGGATCACCTGAACTCCCCTTGGTTTGTGTCGAGTTCGGGTCGGGCCCGGAACCGCCATTCCGGACGGTACCGGGCATGGAGGGCCGGCGTGGAGGTGCTCCAGGAGAAGACGCGCATCCCGTCCTCCTCGCGCCGGATCGGGGCGGTCCGAAGTGGCGCCGCTTCGGCGGTCATGGACGTCTCGGTGCCCCACACCGCAGGGTCGAGGGCGGCGGGGAAGGCGAGTTCGACTTCCAGGTGCTCGGTGGGTAGGCGGACCGCGCGCTGGAACCAGCGGCCCCACTTCTCCTCGCCGACCGAGTAGGCGTACTCGATCCAGACCGCGGTTGTTGACGAGATCATGGGCTGGGAACCCGGCAAGTCCGCAAGGATGCGTCGGCGGTACCAGCACCTGACGGGCCCCGTCCTCAAGGACACCGCCGACAAGATCGGCGGGCTGCTGTGGGGGACGGGTGCGACCGTCTGAGATCACAGCCGACGGGCGCCCCGATCACGTCCGTGATCGGGGCGCTTCGGATCGTAGGACCGAGCGGCGCTGATCGTGAGGCCAGCAAGGGCGCTCGGTGAGCGCTCGTTGGCCGTTGGGCCACCGAATCTTGGCAACCAGCGCCGCTTTGAGCAGGGTTGGTCTTGGCGGGCTTACCAGTAGGCGCTGTCGTCCCAGGGTTCGAAGCCGGCGAACTCGGCGGGGTCGTCGTCCTCGTCCAGCGCGGCCAGCCCGGCCGTGCTGAAAGTGCCACGTTGCCACGCCAGGAGAGTGTCGGTCAGGCCCTGCTTCAGGGGTGGTCCCTGGTCGGTGTGGCGGGGCCAGACGATCAGAGGCCAGCTGTCCGGGTCGTCGCCTTTGGTGAGCCAGCCGAGTTGGTCGCCGTCGATGGAGTTTGCGAAAGGGAGGAACCCGCCGGGCTCGGGCCAGGTGGTGAGCGGATACCACTGGGGGTGGCTGCCCTTGAGCTGCCGGTACCCGCCTGTGGTCGACTCGACGTGCTGGAGGTAGCGCCGTTCGCCTGTGCGCAGTGGGGTGAGGAAGCGCAGCCAGCCACTCCAGCAGCCGGCGCCGTACAGGTCCATGAGGGTGACGTACTCGCGCGGCAGCGTTGTGCCCAGCTCGGCGAAGAGTCCTGCCCATTTGCCGCCGCCGAGGTAGGGGTCCGCTGGTGGCGGAGCCAGCAGGCGCAGGGCGTCCAGGCCGGTACCGGTTTCCAGAGCGGTGCGGCGCTCGGCGTCGGTGAGCCGAGGAGTGGTGGGCTCGGGCGGGGTCCAGGGCTGGGCGGTCGGCAGGAAGGCGGTGCGGGCGATGCTGCCGGGGAGAGGGCCGATCAACGGTCCTGGTGGGGACGGCAACTCCCATTCCGCGCGGACGGTGTGCCGCAGGTAGCCGCTGAAGGTGAGGTCGTAGCGGTGCCAGGGCCGCAGGCCGCTGCCGGGGATGCCGTCCGAGTGATTGACGACCACTGTCCACTCGTTGGGGTTCTCGGAGACGGAGGTGTCCCAGAACAGGACATCAGTGCCCCGGGTTTCGCCCCAGGCGAGCAGTCCGCCTGGCTCGGGAGAGATGGCGGGACGCTCGTGCTCCGGTAGTTCGCGGGCCTCGATGCGAGCCTCGCGGTGGGTGTCGCGGAGCCAGTCACCGTAGTCGAAGCGGCCCTCCTGGACACAGGGGACGTGTATCCACAGGTATTCGCCGAAGTCCAGCGGGCCGTGGGCGCCGGCCAGTTGCTTGTAGTCGTCCGGCAGACTGAGTCCCAGCCACTCCTCGACCGCTGTCCAGTCGACCGCGACCGGAACTGGCGGACGTTCCGGGTGTGGCGTGGTGAAGGCGGCGACATCCAAGCTCACGTGGGTTCCTCTGTGTCGGGCGGCTCAAGTGGACGCCAGCGAGAGTATGCGAGCTTGATCGCGTGAGCCCGGCCTGGTCATGTTTGATCCGGCAGCCGGCGGGTGGATGTCAGAGGTGAGCCCGGACCTGGCGCACGGGGTGTCCGAGCACGTCCGCGAGCCTCGTCAATTCCTCGTCGGTGAACCAGCCGCGGTCGGGATTCCAGACGGCGATCTCGAAGCGGGCGAATCCGCAGGGCCAGTCGTAGTCCAGCGCATCCAGTGACGACTCGGCGCCGCAACAGGGGGCCTCGATGGCCAGTGTGGCGAAGCCGTCCTCGCAGTGTGCTTCCAGCAGGTCCGCCCACCACTCGGTGTCGATCGACCCGCCGCAGTGCGGGCAGCCGATCCTCTCCAGGTTCTCGCCGCAGTCGACGACCGTGAGCCCGTCATGCCATGTGACGTCGATCTCGACGTCGACGCCGTCGGGCATGCCGCAGGCCAGCTCCGCAACGATCGCGGCAGCCTGGTTGCCGGCGTCCTGGTCGGGTTGCCAGTGCGGGTCGGTCGGGATGACCGACAGGACGTCGTCGCTCATGCGCTCACTCGATTCCTCCGGCGGAAGCCCTCAGCCTGGCACGGCTGAAGCCCGGCCACGGCAACTGCGACCAAAACTGCAACCACGGAACGACGAAGGACCCGGCCGCTGAGCGGTCGGGTCCTTCGGCTGTCATGGCTGGCAGAGGCGGAGGATACGAGATTCGAACTCGTGAGGCGTTGCCCCCAACACGCTTTCCAACTGTTCGTCCGGGAGTCCGGGGTCGTTCGTCAGTGTCCTGACCTGCGATGAGACGATCGGCAGACGTCCACCCGGACAGCTGTGAACACAGGCGAATGCAGCCGGAACTGCAACCACCCGACGTTCCTCTCCGCGAGGTCCGACATGCGACGTCTCGGCTCGATGCCAGAGCGCAGCGGCAGGGGCAGGACGGTAAAGGCTCTACTTGCTGTAGTGGTAACGGCAGGCGACGACACAGACGGTGTCGGCTTGCTCGTCGAGGACGTAGACCAGGCGGTGCTCTTGGTCGATCCGGCGGGACCAGGCCCCAGCGAGCTCATGACGCAAGGGCTCGGGCTTGCCGATGCCCTCGTTGCCGTTGCGGCGGATGTCGTCAATCAACTGGTTGATGCGCTTGAGGAGGCGGCGGTCGTCCGCTTGCCAGGACAGGTAGTCGTTCCAGCCGCGCTCGGTGAACTGGACCTTCACGCGGTTTGCTCGGTGGGGCCGTCGGGGTCGATCAGCTCGCGGGCCTGGACGCGGCCTTCCCGGTATTCCTGCAGGGAGCGGCGCAGGTGGTCGGCGTTCGCCGGGGAGCGGAGCAGGTAGTCGGTCTCGCGCAGTGACGCGTACTCGGCGAGGGAGACGACGACCAGCGGTTCGTGGCCGGCGCGGGTGATAACGAGTTCTTCGGCGTCGTTCTCGACGGCGTCGAGCGCGGCGGCGAGGTTGCCGCGGAGTTCAGTCGCACTCATCGTCTTCATGCTGTACATAATAACGTACGCTCCGCGCCTGGCTCTGCCTCGGTGCTGCGGGGGTTGAGTATCGCTTGCCTCGACTTCATGATCGCTCCACCTTCGGTGCCGGCGCTCCCCGCAGGATCGGCGGACTCATCTGGCATATGAAGAGGGAGTCGGACGACGGGGTGCCGGACGGGGGTGAATGCAACCAAGACTGCAACCAGGGTCAGAACGTCTTCCCTGGTAGGGGCACCCTGAAGGGACCGCACGAATGGAGTTGGTGGCGCCCGAGCCGGGGTGCACGACCAGTGTGCGTATGGGCCATCCCGCTGTGCTGAGTCGTCGCTGGAGCCGGTTTGGCGCGCCGACCGCGAACCCGTCCCCGGCCTGCGCCAAAAGATCTTTCCGTGAGGGCGACGGTTTTTTCGCCCGCCGCTGGTCTGGATAGGTACCGCATCCGATCACCACTGTGGAGTCTCTGATGTCAGATCCCGTTCAGACCGCCGTCGTCACTGGTGCCAGCCGTGGATTCGGGCGTGCGATCGCCGCCGCGCTCGTCGCCCGGGAAATCCAGGTCATCGGTATCGCCCGCGACGGGCAGGAACTGCGCGGCGTCCACGACGACCTCGGCGAGTGCTTCACGCCCGTCGCCGCCGACGCCACCGACGAAGCGCTCGCCGCGGAGGTGATCCGCAGGCACCGCCCGGGTCTGCTCGTCCTCAATGCCGGGGCCACGCCGTACATGGCGCCCGTGCAGGAGCAGACCTGGGAGACCTTCAGTCGCAACTGGGAGGTCGACACCCGACACGTGTTCACCTGGACCGGGGCGGCGCTGCGGGAGCCGTTGGCGCCGGGCAGCCTGGTCCTGTCGATGTCCAGCGGGGCCGCTCTGGGCGGCTCCCCGCTCAGCGGCGGGTACGCCAGCGCCAAGGCTGCCATCCGGTACCTGCGCCAGTACGGTGCCGAGGAGTCGGGCCGGGCCGGGTTGGGGATCCGGTTCGTCACGGTGCTGCCGAACATGACCCCGGTCGGCGGGGTGGGCGACGTCGGGGTCACGGGCTACGCCGTGCGGGCGGGCGTCGACCGGGAGACCTTCCTGGAGGGGCGGCAGCCGATCCTCACCCTGGAGCAGGTCGGCAAGGCCGTTGTGGAGCTCGGCGGGAACCCGGACAGCAGTCCGGAGTACAAGCTTGGTGGCGAAGGTCTGAGCCCGATCGGCTGAGCCGCCGCCCCGCCCCGCCGCCCACCCCCGCCTGCAGGTGGCCCGCCACACTCCCAGGAGGATCCGCGATGCCGTCGAATACCCAGTTCTCCACCCTGACCGAGCCGTTCCGGCCGGAACTGCTCGCGTACTGTTACCGGATCCTCGGCTCGATCCACGACGCTGAGGACCTGGTACAGGAGACCTACCTTCGGGCGTGGCGTGGGTTCGACGGCTTCGAGGGCCGTTCCTCGGTGCGGCGGTGGCTGTACCGGATCGCCACCATGGCCTGCTTGACGGCACTGGAGACACGCAAGCGCAGGCCCCTGCCGTCAGGGCTGGGCGCGCCCTCGGACGACCACCGGGTGGCGGTGGCTCCCCGCGAGCCGACGGTGGAGTGGCTTCAGCCGGCGCCGGACGCTCGCTTCGGCGCCGACGACCCGGCGACGGTCGTGGCCGCGCGGACGGGCGTTCGCCTCGCCTTTATCGCCGCACTGCAGTACCTGTCCGCCCGCCAGCGCGCCGTGCTGACCCTGCGCGACGTGCTCGGGTTCCGTACGGCCGAGGTGGCGGAGGTGTTGGACACGACCGTCGCGGCCGTGGACAGCGCGCTCCGCCGCGCCCGCGCCCGCCTGGCCGCCGCCGGACCCGTCGCGGATGACCTGGTCGAGCCGGACGAGCAGATCTGGCGCGGGCTCCTCGACGGCTACGTCGACGCCTTTACCCGCGCCGACCCCGACGCCCTGGTGCGCCTGCTCCGCGCCGATGTCGAGATGGAGATGCCACCGACCCCGACCTGGTTCACCGGCCGCCAAGCCGTCCTCGGCTTCCTGTCCGTCCGCGTCCTGCGTCCGGACCTGTGGCGGATGACGCCCACCCGCGCCAACGGCCAGCCCGCCCTCATCGTGCACCATCACACGGGCGACGGCCGGTACGAGCCCTACGGCATCCAGGTCCTGACCCTGCGCGGGTGCCACATTGCCCGGATCACCGCCTTCAACGACCCGGCCCTGGTGGCGACCTTCACTGCCCACCCTCTCGAAGTCCGCTGACACGCGCTCTCCTGGGGTCCGCCGGGGCCGGGGCCGGTTTAGCCGAATCGGCCCACCGGATGCCGGCTGGCCTGGGCGCGCGGCATTCAGCCTGCACCCCTTGGCAGGGTCGCCGCACCCGGCTCAACTCAACCCGGGTCATCATCGATACGACGAAGGCCCAGACCGCTGATGCAGTCCGGGCCTTCGGCCGGCGGAGGATACGAGATTCGAACTCGTGAGGGGTTGCCCCCAACACGCTTTCCAATTCTCCTGGGCGCTGTTCGTCGGGGTTCACACCGTTCTGACCCGTGGCGGAGCGAACCGCCGGATATTGGTCGAACACGCCCGGGCAGGGGTGAACGAGACCAGAACTGAGACCGGCCGAATCGTGAGTCACCATAGCCGGACGAGTCCGCACGGGCATGACGCTCCGCAGCAGAGGTCCGGTCAGACCCCTGCGGCCAGGGACAGGCCAGTGAACAGCATCGTCGTTGCGACCAAGGCGTCCAGGGTGCGCCATGAGGAGGCACGCCGGAAGAAGCCGGTGAGCAGGCGGGCGCCGAATCCCAACGCGGCGAACCAGCACAGGCTCGCCAGTGCGGCGCCGAGCGCGAACTGCCAGCGCAACGTGCCGTGGGTGGCTGCGACGGCGCCGAGCAGGAGCACCGTGTCGAGGTAGACGTGCGGGTTGAGCCAGGTCATCGCGAGGCAACTGAGCACCGCGCGGCGGCCGGAACGGACGGCCGGTCCGCCGCCTTCCAGGCTGGAGGCTCGGAAGGCGCGCCGAGCGGCGATCACGGCGTAGCAGAGGAGGAAGGCCGCGCCGACCGCGCGCACCGCCGTCAGCGCTGTGGGCCACGCTGTGATCAGCGCGCCGAGCCCGCCCACGCCGCAGGCGATGAGTACCGCGTCGGAGACCGCGCAGATCGTCACCACCGGCAGGACCGCCTCTCGGCGGACGCCTTGGCGCAGGACGAAGGCGTTCTGCGCTCCGATGGCGACGATGAGTGACAGGCCGGTCCCGAACCCGGCCGCAGTGGCGGTGAGCGTGCTGTCCATGAGCGTCACCGTAGGCAGCCGCGTCGGCACAAGGCCAGCTAAAGATTTTTACGTATGATTAGCAATCATGAAGTCCGAGCTGCCGCACGACTTGGTCCGGACCCTGCTCGCGGTGGTCGACGAGGGCACGTTCGACGCGGCCGCGGCGGCCTTGCACGTGACGCCTTCGGCGGTGAGCCAGCGGATCAAGGCGCTGGAGCAGCGCACCGGGCGGGTACTGCTGACACGTTCCCGGCCGGTGCGGCCGACCGAGTCGGGCCAGGTCGTGGTGCGCTTCGCCCGTCAGCTCGCCCGCTTGGAGGACGACGCGCGTGACGCACTGGGCATGCCCGAGAGCGCGGAAGGCGTCGGGCTGTCGGGTGCCTCCTGGCTGCCGATCGCGGTCAACGCGGACTCGCTGGCGACCTGGTTTGTGCCCGCCCTGGCCTCGCTGGCGCAGGACGCGCGGCTCCACGTCGACCTGCGACGGGAGGATGAGGCTCACACGACCGCGCTGCTGCGCGCGGGCGAGGTGATGGCGGCGGTCACCTCCTCGCCCCATCCGGTGGCGGGCTGCTCGGTGCACCGGCTGGGAGCGATGGTCTATCTCCCGGTCGCCACGCCGCAGTTCGCCGCTCGCTGGCTCGACGGAGACCCGGCCGCACTGCTTCCGTACGCCCCCGTGGTCTGCTTCGACCGCCGCGACGAGCTGCAGGACGCCTTCGCCCGCGATCTGACAGGCGGTCGAGGAGCAAGCCCCCGGCGGCACTACGTCCCGTCCAGTGAAGGCTTCGCCGATGCCGTAACTGCCGGTCTCGGCTGGGGCCTCGTGCCACGCAGCCAGGCCGAGCCCCGGCTGAACAGCGGTGCGCTGGTCCGGTTCCTCCAGGGCCGCACGGTCGAGGTGCCGCTCTACTGGCAGCAGTGGCGCCTCGACTCGCCCGCACTGGCGGCTGTCGCCACAGCGGTAGCGGCGGAAGCGGAACGCGCTCTGCGGTAGCTGGGCCAGTGGTGACCGAAGCGGCAACCACGAGACGACGATGGCCCGGACCGCTGAGCGGTCCGGGCCATCTGCCGGCGGAGGATACGAGATTCGAACTCGTGAGGGGTTGCCCCCAACACGCTTTCCAACTGTCCGTCCGGTCGTCCGCCGACGACCGCAGGTGTCCTGACCTGAGGGGGATCGGCCCGTCGGCTGACGTCCGAATGACGGTGGACGAGAGTGAATGCAACCAGAACTGCAACCACGTCGAGCGTCGATTGCCGCTGGTCAGCGGGGGAGCACGGCTTCGCGATCGAGGGTGCGCTTGATCACGCGGATTCCCTGGTCGACCATCTCGGCGATGGGCTCCCCGAGGCTGTCCGGTGTCACGTCGGTGATCCAGACGAAGCGGCTGCGGCTCTCGGTGTCGCCGAAGACCTGCATGGACGCGTGGTGGTGCGTGGGCTCCAGCGAGCCGCCGAGCACCGCGTAGGCGATGCGCCGGGCCTCGTCGTCGATGTCGACGATGAGTTCGTGCACCACGGCGCCGTTCGTGAAGGTCACGATCCTGATGTCGTCTTCGACGCGGGTGTCGGTGACCTATCCCGGCGCGAGGCGCTCGTGGACCTCACCGAAGTCGCGCACCGCTGCCCAGACGTTCTCGGGGGCATTGTCGATCAGGACTTCGCGGTGGATGGATGCCATGGGTCGATCTCCTCTCTGCCGGCGCTCACTCGCCGGTGGTCGCGGAGGTGAGGCAGAACGGGTGACCCTCGGGGTCGGTGAGGACGATCCACTGGCCGTCGCCCGGCTGGAACTCGGGCCGGGACGCTCCGAGACCGAGCAGTTCCTCGGCAGCACCGTCCACATCGGCGACGGTGAAGTCGAGGTGCACGTGCCGGGTGCCGTCGGGCCAGCCCGGCGACCGGTAGCCGTCGACACGGACGAAGGCGAGTTGGACCGGGGTGCCGTTGCCCAGAGACGCGAAGTCCTGGTCGTTGTGGGTGATCTCCCACCCGGTGGCCTTCTGGTAGAACGCGGCGAGCGCGGTCGGATCGGCGCAGTCGATGACGACGGTGCTGAGCTGCTTGAGAACGGGCATGCCGATGACTCCTGGGTATCCGAACTGGACGAGGCGCGCGGGGGCGTGGCCCCTCGCACCCCGCCAGCGTGCTCGTGACGGCAGGTCCCGGTCTTGAACATCCTTGCGTGGTTGTCAGATCCACCGCGTAGCGTTCGAAAGGTGCTCACTGCTGTTCCCGTCGCCACCCGCCCCAACTTCGGCATCAGTGCGGTGGCCTGCCACGCCGACCACACCTGGTGGTCGGCGCCGGAGGTCCGCAGTGACTACCGCGTGGTTCTCGTGCGCCGTGGCCGGTTCCGCAGGAGTGCCGCCGGAGTCCCGGCCGACCTCGACGCGACCGTGGCCTACGTGGGCGCACCGGGCGAGGAGGAGAGCTTCGCTCACCCCGTCGGCGGCGACCACTGCACCGCGATCAGCGTGATGCCGGAGCTGTGGCGCTCCCTGGCCGGCGACGGTTCCGTGCAGGCCGCGCAGTCGCTCTACGTCGACCCGCGGCTCGAACTGGCCCACCGGCGCCTCATCGCCACCGCTCGCTCGGGCGACGTCGACTACGCGCTCACCGAGGACCTGCTGGCCCTTCTCTCGACGGCCATCGGTCGCACTGTGGCCGGACCGACCCCGCTGGGCAGTACGTCGGCCGAACACGATCGCCGCCTGGTCGCGGCTGCCCGCGAGGCGATTGTCGAAGGGCACCCCGCCACTGACACGCTGTTCTCGCTGGCCGAGCTGCTGGGCGTCTCGCCCTACCGCCTGAGCCGGGCGTTCCCGCGCGAGCTCGGCGTATCGGTGACCCGCTACCGCCACCGTGTCCGCATCGGCCGGGCGCTCGACCGCCTGGAGGCCGGCGAGAACAGCCTCAGCACCCTCGCCGCCGACCTCGGTTACGCCGACCAGGCCCATCTGACCCGGACCATGCGCCAGTACCTCGGCCACACCCCGACGAGACTGCGCCGGCTTCTGGCGCCCGCACCCTGAACATGTGCGCCGAGCGGCGCCAGAGCTGTGGCAGCAAGACGAAGGCCCGGGCCGCGTGGTGCGGTCCGGGCCTTCGATCAAGGCGGAGAATGCGAGATTCGAACTCGTGAGGGGTTGCCCCCAACACGCCTTCCAACTGTCCGTCCGGCCGTCCGGGGACGGTCGCAGGCGTCCTGACCTACGATGGAATGGCCGGACTGCCGGGTGCCTGACGGCGCCGAACGTGGATGAGCGCAACCAGAACTGCCACCACGCTCAGCGTGGATATGGGGCGCCGCCGTCTCACACCGACACTGACCAGCGCGATGGAGGGCCGCGACAGCTCTCGTCCCCATTGGCATCGCCGCGCCACTCGCCCGCGCCCGCACCGGCCCGCAGTACTGCCTCAGTCGTGGCCCCCTCAGCGCTTGACGCGCACCCGTGGCGGCTCGGTGGCGGCTGAGGCAGCGGCCGCCGACAATCAAGGTATCGGGGCTTCTCACGCCGCCACGCGAGTGTCCCGTATGCCAACCCGGCGGAGGTCGCCATGGACGACCGGGGCCTGCCGCGCGAGCGCGGAGGAACTCACCCCGAATTGCACGACGTGGTGATCGTGGGTGCAGGTCAGGCCGGGCTCGCGCTGAGCCACGAGCTCACCGCGGCGGATGTCGAGCACGTCGTCCTGGAGCGCGAGCGAGTCGCAGAGAGCTGGCGGGGCCGCTGGGACAGCTTCTGCCTGGTGATCCCCAACTGGACGGTCCGGCTGCCCGGCGCCTTCTACGGCGGCGGCGACCCGGACGGGTTCATGTCGAGGGACGCGATCGTCCGGCAGCTGGTCGGCTACGCTGCGGGCTTTCGGGCTCCGGTGCGCGAGGGCGTGGCGGTCACCGAGGTCCACGGTGACCCGCACGGGGGTTTCCGGCTCAGCACCTCCGCCGGGCCCGTGCTCGCACGGCAGTTGGTGCTTGCGGTGGGCGGCTACCAGAAGCCGCACCACCCGCCGGCGTGGCGCAGCTTGCCGGACTGGGCGCACGTGATCGACGCGGAGGACTACGCGAATCCGACGCTGCTGCCGCCCGGCGGGGTGCTTGTCGTCGGCAGTGGTCAGACCGGTTGCCAGATTGCCGAGGAACTGGCCGAAGCCGGCCGCCGGGTCCATCTGGCCTGTGGGCGCGCGCCGTGGATCCCCCGTCGGGTCGAGGACCGCGACATGATCTCGTGGATCGAGGAGACCCCGTTCTTCGCCGCCAAGGTCACCGACCTGCCCGACCCCCGGATGAGACTGCTGGCCAATCTGCAGTGCAGCGGCCGGGACGGCGGCCACGACCTGAACTACCGGACGCTGCAGGCCATCGGCGTCACGCTGGCCGGGCACTTCCTCGGCGCGCAGAACGGTGTCGCACGTTTCGAGGACGACCTGGACGCCAGTGTCGCCTTCGGCGACGCCCGCTACGACGACATCTGCCAACTGATCGTGAAGTGCCTGGAGCGCAACGGCCAGCACGTGCCCGAACTGCCGCGAGCCGCACCTTTCGTGGCCACCCCGGTGACCCAGCTCGACCTGTCCGGCGTCGGGACGGTGCTGTTCACCTCGGGCTTCCGCCCGGATTTCGCCCGCTGGGTCGATCTTCCCGAGGCGTTCGACGCGATGGGCTTCCCGGTCCAGCACGACGGATCCAGCACGGCAATGCCGGGACTGCACTTCATGGGTGTGCACTGGCAGCGGACCCGCAAGTCGGCGACATTTCTGGGCGTCGCCGAGGACGCGACGCTCCTCGCCGAGCGGATCACCGCCTCCGTTCGAGGCGCGTGACTGCTTCGGCCCGGGCAGCGGACCAGCCGCGTGACAGCCTCGACGGTCCCTACTCCTCCTCGGCCACGCCGGAGCGGATCGTGATGGCGGCCGTGGGCTGGTCCTCACCATGGACGGCCAAGCTGCGGCGGTTCCAGTGAGAGCGCCGCGTTGCCCAGCGCTGTTCGGCGGACGTAGACCGCTTGCCCGAGGTCGAAGGCCATTCGGACTCCCGCACGCACGACTTCCTGGCCTGTTCGGCGCGATCCACGTCGGCGTCCTCGCGCATCCTGGCGACCGCAGGAGGTGAGGTGATCAGCCTCATCTGGCAGGTGGCCATGGACCCCGATGGTGGCCGATCCGGAGGCCCACGAAGGGCTGTTGAGACTACGGATGGGACTGTGAACGACGAAGGACCCGACCGCGGTGCGGTCGGGTCC
>NZ_BAAALF010000034.1:0-56256 GCF_039528135.1 Kitasatospora nipponensis
GCACCGACGTGACGCCGGTGAACCCGCTGCCGGTCAACGTCACCGTCGCCCCGGCCGGCCCCGACGCCGGACTGACCGAACTGATCGCCGGAGCGGTGGGCACGTAGGTGAAGGCGATGCCGTTGCTGGTCCCGGACGGGGAGGTCACCGTGATCTGCACCGTCCCGGATCCCGCCGGCGCCGTCGTCAGCACCTGGGTGTCCGACACCACCGTGAAGGTCGCGGCCACCGCGCCGAAGTGCACCGACGTGACGCCGGTGAACCCGCTGCCGGTCAACGTCACCGTCGCCCCGGCAGGCCCCGACGCCGGCGTACTCACCGTGATCACCGGAGCGGCCGGCGCATACGTGAAGGCGATGCCGTTGCTGGTCCCGGACGGCGAGGTCACCGTGACCTGCACCGTCCCCGAGCCCGCCGGCGCCGTCGCCGAGATCACGGTCGCGGACACCACCGTGAACGACGCGGCCACCACACCGAAGCGCACCGACGTGACGCCGGTGAACCCGCTGCCCGTCAGCAATACCGTCGTGCCTGCTGGTCCGGACGCTGGAGTGGCCGTAGTGATGATCGGAGCAGTCATGGTGATCCTTTGCCTGTGCGCGGCCCGCTGGACCGGTCGAGGTGGAGGGCGAGCTGTGGCCGTCACCGTCAGCGCGGGCCGAGCAGGCGCCAGGGACGACTCCCCGCGCAACGGGGAATGAGCCCCGGCCGGATGGGGGATATCGGCCGGGGCTCGTCAGGGGGGGGTGGTGCCGTCCGAACAGGGATGGTGCGGGACCCGTTCGGACGGGGTTGGAGGGGCGCGGCCACGGGCGCGGCCGCTGAGTACCGCCGTCAGGTGCCGCCGTCAGCCATCCCTGTCAGGCGGAACCCGGACCGCGGATCCGTGGATCAGATGCCGGGGCCGGCGACGTAGGTGAAGGCGCCCACCGCCGTGGAGCTGCCGCCCGTGGTGGTGACGGTCACGTCCTGGGCACCGGCCGTCCCGGGCGGGGTGACCACCGAGAGGCTGGTGTCGGACAGGACCGAGAACGGGGCCACCGCTCCCCCGATGGTGACCGACTGGGTCGTCGTCAGGTTGGTCCCGGGGACGGTCACCGCGGTGCCACCGGAGGTCGGACCGGAGTTGGGGCTCGGGGTGCCGAGCGTGGGCGTGTCGACGTACGTGTAGCTCAGGCCGTTGTTGGTGCCACCGGCGGTGGTGACGCTCACCCCGACCGTGCCGGCCGCGGTGCCGGCCGGCACGACGACGCTGAGCTGGCCGTCGCTCAGCACCGTGGGCGTCGCGGAGTTGGCGCCGAAGGTCACCGCCGTGGCGGAGGACAGACCGACACCGTTGAGCGTGATGGTGTTCCCACCCGCCGTGGGGCCGGAGGTGTCACTGATCGAGGCCTTGAACGGCGCACCGACGTAGAAGAAGGAGAGCGGGTTGCTGGTCCCGCCCGGGGTGGTCACGGTGACCCCCACGGTGCCGGCGCCCGAGGGGGAGACCGCGGTGACCTGTGTGGGCGAGACGTTGGTGAAGGAGGTGGCCGCCTTCGAGCCGAAGTGCACGGCACTGGTGCCGGCGAGGTTCGTCCCGGTGATGGTCACCAGGGTGCCGCCGCCGGTGGATCCCTGGTTGGGGCTGATGGGCATGATGTTCCTCCTACTGACCTCGGTGAGAGTTCGACGCCGTCCCCAGGTCCGGCACCGGACCGCGGGATGGCGGGTACGTCCTCGCCGCACGAGGCGGCGCCTGCATCCGGCCGGTGGCCTCAACCACGTGCGGCCGGATCGTCATGGTCCAGGCGTTCGTTCGTCATCCCCGCCGGGTGGGGCCGGCGTCGACGCCGGCGACTGCGGCGGGAGCACGGCAGGTGCGGTGGTCATCAGGCAAAAATGGCCGTTGATGAAGGGCCGGGCGAGTGGCTGGGCGGCGGCGGACAGCTCGAGCCGCCGTTGCCGTGCCGAGGTCGTCCGGCTCGGCCGGTGGTGCTGTGGCTGCCGCGGCGGCGGACTGGGCCACCTCGAGAACCATGGAAACCCGAACCAGGCGGTCGGCGAGATCACGACGGTCAGCAGCACGGCCCGCAGAACACTGATCGCTCGCATGACGCCTCCCGGGCGTATGTGAGCCGCCGCACCAGCCGATGCCCAGAGGGCACCGGCTGGTGGATCCAAGTCCTCTTCGGAGGCGCCCATCGCAGGCCATCGCGTGACACCACCTCTCTCCCTGCGAGGAGAGGCAGCGAAACGCTGGCTGCCACGTTCCTCCGGAGAGGGATGGGCGGCCCGCCGGTTTGGATACACACAGTAACCCAGGAGGGTGAATACGGTGACAAGCCTTCCGCCATAAAGTCACCCGTACGGAGTAGTACTCTCCGGCGCCCGCCCCGTGCCACCACAGCTACGGCCGGAGCTGCGCGTCCTGGCTTTTCAGAGTCCGCGCGTCGCCGGGCGCTGGTGGAACGGTTTGCTTCTCGCGGTTCGGAGCCGCGTGGTCGCGGCGGTGTTGTCCGCGGACAACACCGCCGCGACCACGCGAAGGCCATCCACACCCCCGCCTACCTGCGTCCATCCCGCCGGCTCAGCGCGGCGGACGATGTCGCCGCCGGCCCGGAGCAGACCGTGCGGGCCCGAGCCGGCGGCAGCTGGGGTGACGGCCGCGTGGTCCTCCAGGCCGCATCCCGCTGGCTTCACGAACTCCCGTCCGCTGGCGGACGGGAGCAGCCGCCGACAGTGGTCAGCACACGTGAGTCGCTCACTGTGCGTAGGGCCGCTGGCGTGCAGGAAACGGCGCAGGGATGTCGTCCCAGGACAACACGAGGTGCTCGCCCGGACGCTGGCGGACCGCAGGCGCCGGGGCAGGGCGGCCGGCTGTGTACGGGCCGACCGCCCCGGAGACGGCACGCCGTGCGGACCCGAGCCGTTGGGAGGCGAACCGGTTCGGGCGGTGTCGAGCAGGCGGTACCGCGGGGCGCTCCCGGCGAGCGCTCGCCGGGACTAACGACGACCTCGCCGGAAGGGCACGGTCATGAGCTTGGCCGAAGTCCGGGCCGGCGCGACTGTCGAGGTTCGAGCACCGAAGCTCGACTGACAGCCATTCAGCTCGGCCAGGCCGCCCGCCAGCTTCTCCGCGGTTCTCCGGGGCAAGGCATCCCCTCACCGGAGGCCCGCACCCCGAGGAACGACCCTCGTGATCCTGATCAACGGACTGACGACCCGACGCCCGCTCCTCAGAACGGGGCCCGCGGTCGGCCCACAGGCTGGCTCTTCCTCGACTGCCGGTCCGCGGCAGCCAGCCCGCTCGCAGCGTCGAGTCGTCCCAAGGACGGGGCTCAAGAGGAAGCCGCATACCTATATGTACACAATCTTCCACAGCCCTGAGATGCCTGAAGAAGGACCGGGAGTGAAGTACTCCACCGTCGATTTCGACCCTTCCCCAGCCTTTCCGCGCATTGCCACCAGCATCGTCCTCGACCTGCGATGGCACCTGCCGCGACTGCCACAAGTGACTGGTACTAATGGCCTGTTGGCGCCCAATGTCCCCACACTCTTGCAATTTCAACGAAATGGGGAACTTTCGAAGCATGGCCACGAAACGAGAAAATAGGGCGAGCGTGGCTGCCGGAAAGGGCGGTAAGCCTGTGGTGCTATGAGCACATATAAGAGCCTCACCGGCCCGCCATTGACGCGAGGCGGCCACGGTCGCGACCCGACCGCCTCGGAGGCTCGACGCGTGCGTGGGCCTGGTGCTGCCGGCTCGTGCGTGTCATCGGTGCTCGACGCTTCCCGTCTCGGAGCCGTCGGGCTGATCCATGATCAGAAAGGTCTTCTCCTGTGCCAGTTGATGCCTCTATTCCGCCTGTTCTGCTGCCCGAACGGCGCAGCCGTGCCCGCTTCCAAAGCTGGCTCGCCCTGATTCCCGGGATCGCGCTCCTGACCGTGACGGTGGCCCTGCTGCCGAGGCCCGCCTATGCGGCGACGCTGCCGGTCCCGCTGGGGACGGACAGCAGTTACGCGGTCCTGGGTGGGTCGACGGTCGCCAACACCGGCCGGAGCGTTCTCCACGGTGACCTGGGGCTGAGCCCCGGCACGTCGGTGACGGGCTTTCCGCCCGGCGTCGTCCACGGGGCACAACACGTGGGTGATGCCGCCGCTCTGCAAGCGCAGTCGGACCTGGGAGCCGCCTACAACGACGCGGCGGGGCGAGCTGCGACGTCCAGTGTCGCGGGGGACCTCGTCGGATTGACGCTGACGCCGGGCGTGTACAGGTCCGCCGGTTCGCTGGGTTTCACCGGGACCCTGACGCTGGACGCACAGGGTGACCCCAACGCGGTCTTCGTCTTCCAGGTCGCCTCGACCCTGACCACCGGGCCGGCCAGCAACCTGGCCCTCATCGGTGGTGCGCAGAGCGACAACGTCTTCTGGCAGGTGGGCGACTCGGCCACGCTCGGGAGCCATTCCTCGTTCAAGGGCAACATCCTGGCACTCACCTCCATCGCGGCGCAGAGCGGCACGGTGATCGAGGGCCGGGCCCTGGCACGCAACGGCAGTGTCACGCTCGACACCACCACGGTCTCCAGGGACGGCACTGGGGCGACACCGACCCCCACGCCGACCCCCACGCGGACACCGACGCCAAGGCCGACTCCTACCTGGACGCCGACACCGCGGCCGACTCACACGCCGCAGCCGACTCCCACCGCCACCCCGACCCACGGCTGGCCGGGTGGAGGCGATGACCCCGGTGGCCCCGGCCATCTCGGCGGCGGGCCGGTGGGCGCGATCGGCGCCGGCGGCGGCGGCAGCGTGCACGACGTCGACCCGACCGAGATCATCGGTGGCTCGGCCCTGCTGGCAGCGGTGGGGACAGGCTTCGGCATCCGCTTCCTGCGCCGGCGCGCCGCCCGCGATGCGGCGTCCTGACGCACGACCCCGGCCCCGCCGCGGCCGTGGAGCCGGCTGGCTGGTGTCAGGCGTCACGGCCGCGGCGGTGGCAGGCGGCCTGTGGCTGCTTCACGACGGCATGCAGATCACCGGTCCGCCCCAGCCGCTCCCGCAGGCCGCTGCCGGTCAGTCCCCCAGCGGGAGTGAGGAGCCTTCGGTCAGCCCCTTGGCCCGATCGCCCCAACCAGAAGCGGCACCGATGCCGCCCTCGGAGCCGACCCGGATCAGGATCCCCTCGATCCGGGTCGACGCTCCGATCACCGCCCTCGGCCTGGACCCTGACCACCACCTCAGCACGCCACCGGTGGCCGTGAAGAACCTGGTCGGCTGGTACCGGGACGGCGCCAGCCCCGGTGCGCCCGGCAACGCCATCGCAATCGGGCACGTCGACACCATGACCGGCCCGGCGGTCTTCTACCTCCTTGGGGTCCTGCACCCGGGAGACCTGATCGAGGTGATCCGCCGTGACCGTCGGACCGCGGTCTTCACCATCGACGCCGTGCGGATCTACCTGAAGAGCGCGTTCCCCGACGCCGCCGTCTACAGCCCCACCGCACGACCGGAGTTGCACCTCATCACTTGCGGCGGCAGCTACGACAAGCGAACCGGCTACCAGTCCAACACCGTTGTCTCCGCCCACCTCACGGCCAGCCGATAGCAGTACGCCTCGGCGGGCGAGGCCATCACCGTGCGGATCCCCGGCATCAGCGCCCCGACCAGTATGCGTACGACTTCACCGGAAGCGTCGCCAACCCACCGATCCAAACAAGCTGATCACCGAGAACCAGTACAACCAGGCCGAGCGCCTGGACCTGCATCACCGGGCCCGCACGGCACCCAGCTCAGCGTCACCACGCCAGCCACGACGTACCCGGGATTGTCTTCATCCCGTCGCTACTGGGCGCGAGCACCGAGGCCTCGGTCGACGTCTACGGCAGCCCTGGACCGGCTCACCACCGGGGTCCCGCAGGACTGCGCCCCCGAGGATGGCTACAGCTGGGGCGCCAACAGAAACGGCACCTCCGAACAGACGGTGCTGGCAGGCGGCGGCATGCCCACCCACGTCGGCGGCTGAATCTACATCGTGATGACTTCCACACGGCCTTCTTCGCGTGTGGCCCAGGCCGGGGGTGTGGAAACGGCGTTTCCACACCCCCGGCAGGTACCCGGGATCCTTCGGCGGCTGACGGCCGACCTCCCCCATGCGGTGGCAGCACATCACAACGGGCAGCTCAGACTGCCCTTATATCGCCAGGAAGGCCATTCCTGGGAGGAGAAAATCTCTACACGGGCGCCTGACGACCTCTCAGCACTTTGATCATCTCGGCATACCAGCAGGCAGCCCGCAGGCCGCTAGAGGGCCCATTCTGGCGGTCGCCTTTCGCAACAAATACCCCTTTTGCCGGATCTGGACCCCAGGAGCCGGGCGCACCTCGGGTAGCTCCACCATCCGGCTGGCCAACAAGTCCAGGAGCGCCAGCACCGAAGCGTGTTGTCCGTGGACAACACGACGCCAGCCGTCCTTCTCCAGACTGCGCATGTCTCGTGAGACATCTCTGAGCGATGATCTCGCTGCGAAATCAAACAGCAGATATCCCCACACCGCGGTTACCGGCCCGATAGCCGCAGGCCTTCGGGCTGGTGGTGCAGCCCCGGGTGGCCAATCAGGTCAAGGCTGGTTGGAATCTCCTCCGTCCGGCCAGCTCGCTGGACCAGACTTGCTCACGGGCTGTCCTCAGTCCCCGGTGTGCCACACGGTCATTGGGCGGCCGGGCCCCATGATCGAGTGGTGACGAATATGCACTCACCAAGGCAAACTCGACGTGATCCTCCTCTCCTGGGAGTCCCGCTCGGCGAAACTCTCGCCAGCCACACCGGCTGGGTGTTGTCGGTGGCGTGGGCGCGGGACGGGGACCGGCTGCTGCTGGCCACCGGCAGCAGCGACTCCGTGGTGCGGCTGTGGGAGCTGACCGGCCCGGACATGCTCACCCCAGCCGACGAAACCCTCGCGGGCGGCGACGGGCATGTGTTGTCGGTGGCGTGGGCGCGGGACGGGGACCGGCTGCTGCTTGCCACCGCCAGCGAAGAATCGGTGGTGCGGCTGTGGGAGCTGACCGGCCCGGACACGCTGACCCCGCTCGGCGAACCCCTCACCAGCCACACCGGGCGGGTGTTGTCGGTGGCGTGGGCGCGGGACGGGGACCGGCTGCTGCTGGCCACCGCCAGCAGCGACTCCGTGGTGCGGCTGTGGGAGCTGACCGGCCCGGACACGCTGACCCCGCTCGGCGAACCCCTCACCAGCCACACCCGGTGGGTTCGGTGGCGTGGGCGCGGGACAGGGACCGGCTGCTGCTTGCCACCGCCAGCAGCGACTCCGTGGTGCGGCTGTGGGAGCTGACCGGCCCGGACACGCTGACCCCACTCGGCGAACCCCTCGCCAGCCACATCGAGGTGGTGGGGTCGGTGGCGTGGGCGCGGGACAGGGACCGGCTGCTGCTTGCCACCGCCAGCGACGATTGGACGGTGCGGCTGTGGGTGCTGACCGGCCCGGACACGCTGACCCCGCTCGGCGAACCCCTCACCAGCCACACTCGCCCGGTGGGTTCGGTGGCGTGGGCGCGGGACGGGGACCGGCTGCTGCTGGCCACCGGCGGCTGGGACGGGACGGTGCGGCTGTGGGAGCTGACCGGCCCGGACACGCTGACCCCGCTCGGCGAACCCCTCACCAGCCACACCGGGCGGGTGTTGTCGGTGGCGTGGGCGCGGGATGGGGACCGGCTGCTGCTGGCCACCGGCAGCGACGACCGAACAGTCCGATTGTGGGAGGTGGTGGAGGATCGAGCGGTGTCGCGGCTCCCGCGATACCGTTCCGATGCGCCGGAAATGGTGGACGAGCTGGCCCCGGGCAGCGAGGCCCGGTCGTTGGGAGTGGTGGACGAGCTGGACCGGAGCCAGGACGCCCGGGCGCTGGCTGAGCTGATCACCGCCCGCTCCGCGCGCCCGCCGTTGGCCGTGGGCCTGTTCGGCGACTGGGGCACGGGCAAGAGCCACTTCCTGGAGCTGCTTCGGCGCGAGGTAGCCACGGTCGCTCGCCCCGGCAACGAACTGGCGCGCCAAGCGGTGCGCCAGGTGCGGTTTAACGCCTGGCACTATGCCGAGACCAGCCTGTGGACCAGCCTGGTCGCCGAACTGTTCGCCCAACTCGCCGCCCCAACACCAGAAATGGATGCGGCTGGCGCGCAGCGCAGCATGTCGCGGCTTACTGCCGACCTGGTCGACCGTCGACGGCTGCCGGAGCGGCTCGCGGCCGCCCGGGCGCGCCATGAACGCCTGCAGGACGCCTTGCGTCGGCGGGATCTGCGGCGGGTGCTGTCCGAAGATCAGCGACGAGAGCTCGATAGGTTGATGGGCGAGGATGCCGCACCCGCCGCGCTGTACGGGCGGGTGGCCGGGGATATCGCGGTGCTACGGGAAAGCCTGCTCACCGTGCGGGCGATCGTCAAGGGAAGCGGGCGCCAGCTTCTGCTCTTCCTCGTCGGGTGCACTCTGGTCCTCGGGGCCGGTGTTGCGGTGGTGTGGGTGTGGTCGTGGCTGCCGCGCTGGGTGGCGGCCGTGCCGGTCCTGGTGCCCGTGCTGGCGGCGGCGCAGTGGGATTGGGCCAAGGTGCGCGAGACCAAAGCGAAGCTGGACGAGGCGTGGAAGCGCGCGCATGCGTTCGTGGAGCGGCAACGGACACGGATTCAGATCGCGGCCGAGGTCGCGTCGGCCGAGGTCGCGGAGCTGGAACGGGAGATGCAGAACCTGACCGCGGCTGGGCAGCTGGCAGGCATGGTCAACGAGCGGGCCGCGGCGGCAGACTACCGCAGTCAGCTGGGCGTGATGACGCAGATCCGTGAGGACTTCCAGCGCATGGCCGCCCTCCTTGCCCAGGCCTCCATGCCCACCGAGTCGGACGCCCCGCCACCCGAGCGCGGCCCTGCTCCCGGCGCCGCACGAACCGAGGACGTGGCAGGAGACAACCTTCCCCGAATCGACCGCATCGTCCTCTACATCGACGACCTCGACCGCTGCCCACCGGACCGGGTCGTGGAAATGCTGGAGGCGATCCACCTGCTGCTCGCCGTCGACCTCTTCGTCGTCGTGGTCGCGATCGACCCGCGCTGGCTGCTGGGGTCGATCGCCGCGCACTACCGTGACGTCCTCGACAGGCCAGGCAAGGCCACCGACGCGTTCGACCCGAATGACGAGGACGCGTGGCTGTCCTCGCCCTCCCAGTACCTGGAGAAGATCTTCCAGGTGGTACTCACCCTCCCTGCCCTGGACGCTGGCGGATACCAGCGCATGCTGCACTCCCTGATCAGCGCACGCCCCGACCAGAAAGCACCCGAGCAACCTGCCCCCGCAGCGTCCGAGAACCGCCCACTGTCCCCGACCCCGACCAGTGATCGGCCGACACGGCCAGCCGACGACGAGTACGAGGAGTTTTACGGGCCGCGCGTCAAAGCCGTCCGCGCCGTCGAGCGGGTCGACCTACTCACCCTGGATCCCGACGAACTCGCTCTCCTCGACCTTCTTGGCCCGCCGCTGATGGTCACCACGCCGCGCGCCGTCAAACGCCTGGCCAACAGCTACGGCCTGCTCACCGCGCTACGCCGGGACAAGCGCGAGGCCGACCGCACCGAGCACGACAACCCCGGCGCAAGCACCGTCATCGACGCAACCTCGGTAGAAGAACCCACCACCCGCCCCTACCGGGCCGGCATGGTGCTCCTGGCCGCGCTTGTCGCCTTTCCTGCCCTCGGGCCAGCCCTGTGCCTGCACCTGCACCGGCAGGCCAGCGAAACCCCCGACCAGACGTGGACCGAGTTCTGCACCTCACTTACGCCGCAGCCCCTGGACAGGCATTGGTCCAATGCCGCGCACCCGCACATGACGACGGCACAGGCGAAGCAGTGGGAAGCGCTCCGCCAAGCCTTGGAAAGTGTCACGCGCGCGGCCGCCACCCACACCCCGCCCCTGTACCTGCCTGCCCGGCTTGGACCTTGGCGCGAATGGGTGGTCCCGGTAGCCCGCCTCTCCTTCCCCGCAGGGCACATCGTCGACACCATCCTGCAGGCCATCTCCCTTTACTGATCGTTTCAGAATGAGTTGAACCGCGGGTCTTGCGCCTAGCGATCTTGGTCGGCAAGGTGTCCGGGTGCGTGCTGATCTTGTTCCGGATGACTTGTGGGAGCGCGTGGCTCCGCTCCTGCCACCCGCTCCTGAGCGGCGCCACCGCCACCCCGGGCGACTGCGTGTCCCCGACCGGGCGGCCCTCACCGGGGTGATGTACGTACTGCGGACTGGCGTCGCCTGGCGTGATGTCCCGGCCGAAACGGTCGGCTGCTCCGGGGTGACGGCCTGGCGCCGCCTGCGGGACTGGACCGAGGCCGGCGTCTGGCCACGCCTGCACGCAGCCCTGCTGACCGAGCTGCGCCGCGCCGACCTGCTGGATCTTGAACACTGCGCTGTTGACGGCTCGCATGTCCGGGCCCTCAAAGGGGGGATCACGTCGGCCCCTCGCCAGTCGACCGCGCCCGTCCCGGCTCCAAGCACCACCTCATAGTCGACCGGCACGGAACCCCACTCGCTGTCACGCTCACCGGCGGCAACCGCCACGACGTCACCCAGCTGCTGCCGCTGCTCGACGCGGTCCCGCCGATCCGGGGGCTACGAGGACGGCCTCGCCGCAAGCCGCGGCACCTGTATGCCGACCGGGGCTACGACTTCGACAAATACCGCCGCCTGCTGTGGAAGCGCGGCATCAAGCCGATGATCGCCCGACGCGGCGTCGCCCACGGCTCGGGGCTCGACAGAGTCCGTTGGGTGGTGGAACGGGCCTTCGCCTGGCTGCACCAGTTCAAACGACTCCGGATCCGCTACGAAAGGCGCGCCGACCTCCATCAGGGCCTGCTCGAACTGGCATGCAGCCTCATCTGCCTCCGCCGCCTGCGGACCTCACGATGAGACGAGCGGTCAGTTGAGGATGATCGGATTGGTGAGTGCGGCGACGTGCCCGTTGGGATGGCGGACCTCGATGCGGACGAACGCCGAGGACTCTGCTGTCGTGTCCCACTGCACCGCTCCCGCCCCGTCACCGGGGAGAGGGGCCCGGTGGACCTTTCCTCGATCGGTGTGGAAACTGACGGTCCCCGCCGGCACACCTCGTACTGCCGCGTGGACTTCCACCTGCCCACCATGAGTCGCGAGCCGCTCTCCCACCCCGGCAACGCGACCCTCGGCATGGGCGGCGAACGACACGTCCACATCCGCCGATTCAGCGATCCAGCTGCGGCCGGCGCGGATCCCGGCCAGGACTGCCTCTGTGCTCAGTTCCTCGGCGAAGACCACGGTGTGAGGGATCCCGATCTGCCCTTCCAAGTGGGTGTCGCTGTTGCCCATCGCCGGTCGCCACGAGCCCGAGCGAAGGTCCGCCGCGAGGCTCCGCCCCCATTCGGCCAGGGCCGCCTCGTTGTCGGCATTCCAGGGCCGGCCCGAACATGGGCTCCACTGCCTCGGCGACCTATCCCCCGCCGACGTCCGCGACCAGGACCAGCGCACCCAGGACGCCGTCACCGAGATCAGCGGGATGGCGCCGGTGCTGTTCCGTGCCCCCTACGGCGACTTCACCGACACGGCCCTGGCCATCTGCGCCAACCTTGCCCTGCACCCGGTCTCCTGGTCGGTAGACCCCACAGATTGGTCCAACACCGGCACCGACACCATCGTCGCCCGAGTACTGGCCGGCGCCGCCACCGGTGCCGTCGTCCTAACCACGACGGCAGGGAAGGAGGCGACGACAACCCGACAGCGGCGGCGACCGCTCCCAGACCGTAGCCGCCCTCAGCCACTACCTGCCATGGTCGATAAACGCCCGCTACAGCTTCACCACGCCCGACGCTCAGCCATCACACATGGCCCGTCGTCGGCTACGGACTGGAGAGCCACCAGGGGAGCCGACGGAGCCCACAGAGGGCATGAAAGCGCCCCCGGCTCAGGCCGGGGGCTCTTTCATGCAGCAACCCAAGGGGGTGTGGAAACGGCGTTTCCACACCCCCCAGACACGTGCGAGGGGTTCAGGGCATAGTGAGCTCTTCAAGGAGCTCATCAATCTCCTCGGACGTGCAGACGAGTCGCAGAGTTGTCGCCCACTCGGACGGGATCGCTCCAAGCTGGAGCAGAGCAGTACGCGGGTCCGGACGGCCTCCTTCGAGCGGACGCTGCGGTGGCAGCAACGGCGCCTCGGAGGGCGTGGTGGAAACGGCGTTTCCATCTCCTGTTGCCCTTGGCCCGGTGGTCGTGTTGCCGCGGGCGGTGGAAACGGCGTTTCCACCGGGGCCCCCGCGCGGGCGCTTCACTGCGGCGCGCTCTTCGATGGCCTTCTCGACTGCGGCCTGCTGCTGCTCCTGCGGGAGGCGTCCTGCCGCGCGTGCGATCTCGACCGACAGCTCCTTGGACTCAACTGCTCCTTGGAGCTCGGGAGTCAGGTTGAGCAAGGCGAGCCGTTGGGATACCCAGACGTGGCTTTTCCCAAGTCGCTTGGCGACTTCTCGCTGTGAGCCGTGGACGGCGACGAGGCGTTCCAGGGCCTTGGCTTGGTCGAGCGGTTCAATCTCGACGTGCTGGACGGCGGCAACAAGTGCCGACTCGAGCATGTCGTCTGCGGTGTCTGCCAGGGTGTCGTCAACGTGGACGGGCAGTTTGTCGAGTCCGGCCAGGCGGGCGCCAGCCAGGCGGCGATTGCCGTCGAGAACGACGAAGTCGGCGGCTCCGATCTTGTCTTCGTGGCCGGGGTGCGCGGCCGCGAAAGCGGTGCGCGTGACCACGGTCAGGACTTGGACGATGCCGCGGGCTTCGAGGCTGTCGGCCATCTCCTTGATCTCGGTGAGGGTCTCGCGTGGGTTGAACGGATTGTGCGCGAGTTGGCCGAGGCTGACCTCGTTGCGGATGGCTGTGGGCGCTGCTGGCGGCTCGGTGGGCCTGCCATCGAGAGCGGCCAGGGCTCGTCCGCGCGCGCTCACCGGCTGCGGCGCGACAGCATCGAAGGTGCTGGAGCCGCCGAGCAGGGCGGCCTTGTTGCGACTGCTCACGCGGATAGCTCCCTGACGATCTGGCGCATGGTGTGTGCTTGCTCGCTGTCGGGGGCGTAGGCGAGCAGCGGTTGGGTGACGCGGACTGCCTCGCGCTGTTCGCGCAGATCCTTGTTCACTGCAAGGACGCGCGGGGTGCCGAGGCTCTGCCACTTCTCGAGGGAGGAGGTGGCGATGAAGCCGCGTCGGGCGTCGTACTTGTTGACGACGAGTCCGAGCAGCTCAAGGGTCAGGTCGTAGTCCTCGGTGAGGGCGGTGATCTGCCTGACGAGCATCCCGTAGGCCTTCGCGGAACTGTCCTCTGCTTCAACGGGGATCACGACGCCGGAGCGACCCTCGAGCTCATCGTCGCGCTGTCGGCCGTAGTAGAGGGCGGCGTCCATGGCCAGGCCCAGGCTGGGCGGGGAGTCGATGACGACAACGTCGTAGTCGGCTTCGGCGGCGCTGAGTGCGCGTTCGAGGACTGCGTGGCGGGGGCCACGGAACATCGCCAAGCCGGCGTCGAGGAGGAAGGCGTCGAAGGCAGCTGGCAGGACGTGGAGCCTGCCCTCGAACTGGTCGCCGGGGATGGCGACGGCCAGGTCCTGGATGGTCCCGCGAGCCTTATCGCGCTCGAGCATGTGGGTGACGAGGCTTTCCTCGCCTGCGTCGATGGCGGGGATGTTCAGCTGGTGGCTGAGGTGTCCTTGCGGGTCGTAGTCGATGAGTAGAACCCGCAGCCCGGTTTCCGCGAGCGCCTGCGCGACGCCGGCGGAGAGAGCGGTTTTGCCGACGCCTCCCTTTTGGTTGGCCATGACGATGCGTCGGACTGGCTGCTGCACGCTCTGGGGTGCGTCGGCGGCGTGCTGGTCGAGCCAGAGCCGGACCGCCTGGGCGAGCCCTTGAATGTAGGACACCTCGCGCGTGGCGCAGTCTTCCTTGAAGGTGTCGTAGAGGCCCTCGGGCAGCCAGGTGCCGAACGAGTCGGCTCCGGAGGTGTCGATCACGGGCAGGGGAATGGGGTGGGCTTGCCAGGTGATGATGCCGTCGGCGACGGCGTCCTGGACATCGACGCCCAGCTGAGCGGCGCGAACCTTGAGATCTTGACGGAGGGACGCGGGCAGCTTAGACGTTAGCTTTTCCCGCTCACCTCCCACGTACGGGGATGCCATGGCGTCAGCATACTGACGCGGAGCTGCCAGTCACGAACCACATCGGCGTGTCGGTGTATCAGGCCCCATTCAGGGAGTCCTGCTGGGTGGAAACGGCGTTTCCACCCAGCAGGACTCACGCCCAGAGTAAAAATCGGCGAAGGGGTGTCGAGCAGGGCCCGGTCCGACTCAAGACCAAAAAGGGAGGTCCTGTCCTGACTATTCGTCAGGAGCAGGACCCTCTCAACCTGCGAGCCCAGCCACGGCGTACAAGGCGCCAAGGCCGTGCAAGTGCAACAGGGCTCGGCCCCGGCCACTTGCAGCCAGGGCCGGGCCCTGTTGAGTTCGGCGCTGTGAGAATTGGTCAGGCCGTCGGAGGCATGCCCCTGGCAATGCAGCAGGCGGCTGGCCAGTTGGCGCCGCAGGTGCGGCAGTCACGGACAAGCGGGCCGGCGCCGAGGGGGCGTATCCGGGCGGGCTTGTAGTGGGCGGTGTTGGTCAGGCGGGCGCAGTCGGGGCAGCGGCTGGGGGCGGCGAGCAGTTCAAAGTCGCCCAGGCCAGGGATGTCGAGCAGCGTGACCGGCTGGGCGCCGACTTCGTTCTGTTCGGCGAACTCGAAGCTCCAGCTGCCCTCGTTGTCCTCGTCGACCGGCTGCTCGGTGAGGGTGCCGAAGGTGTAGGTGATGCGGGGGAGCTCACCGGCCATCGGCCGGTAGCGCTCGATGCGTTCGGTGCGCAGCAGGCGGTTGGCGGCGGCGGTCATTCCCACCGCCAGGGCGAACCTTGCCCTGGCACCTGCAGGGCTAAGAACCCCCAACGGAATGACTGCGGCGCCGGCTCATGAGGCGAGCGTAGGGTGGGGCGGCTCATGCTCGCGTGGCTGTGGAGGACAACGACCGTGCACCCTGACGTGGAGCGCCTCAAGGCGCTCATGCCGCCCGGGCCAGAGGACGGGGACCAGGTCGACTGGCAGGCGGTCGAGCAGGACCTGGGCTGTCGGCTGCCGGCCGACTTCCGCGACCTCATCGCCAACTACGGGGTCGGCACTATCGACGAGTGCCTGATGGTTCTCCCGCCGACCAGTGCTGAACACGATTCTGGGATCCCCTCCGTGGGCCAGATGACCCCGACCGCCGAGAAGATCGCCTGGCTCGAACACACCAAGTCCGAATATCCGCTCTGGCCGGCGCCCGGTGCCCTGCTGTGCGGCCTGCGCATGGTGGACATCAACGGAGACTTGGCGGGAGCGGTCTACTGGTGCACGACCGGGCCTGTCCCCGAGCAGTGGCCGGTGGTCGTGTGGCAGCGGTACCGCCCCTTCGTCGAGTTCGAGCTGAGTATGACCGGCCTCCTGGTGAAGTGGCTGGCCGAGTCCGCCGACATCGAGTTCGATCAGCGGATGGTCTTCGGCGCCCCGCACTCGCGGTTCATCCACTGGCGCGCCGAGCGCGCGATGCGCGAGCAGGGACTGGACCCCTGGGAGTACCTGGAGCCGCTCCACCTTGAGGCGAACGAGGAGTGGGAGGAACGGAACCTGACCGGGACGCGCCCCAGCTGGGCGTTGGCGCACGAGGCCAACATTCGGCCGTCGGCGCCCGAGAGCCTGCCGCGGCCTGAGGGCCCGCAGCTCACGGTGCTGGGCGTGAACGGACAGTCCAGCGGAGACCTCGTGGTCAAGGCGTCTGTCGCGCTGGGCAGCAGTACGGCGGCGCCCATCCAACTGACACCCCCGCTCGGGCCGCAGGGCCCCGTGCTGGAGTTCACCGGACCGGAAGGCCTGCTCGCGGTGGCCTTCGGCGCTGAGGTCACCGCACCGGAGCCGGGCACACCGCTCGTAGTCTCGGCCACGCAGCCGTTGACGTTCGAGGCCCGGGTGCCCCAGTCCGCGATCTTGACCGACGCCACATGGCCGGACGTGGTCCGCCGGCTCACCACCGACACCACGATGAAGCTGGTCGTGCAAGACCCCGCGATGGCCGACCTGCGAGCCGCCACCTCTGCGGAGGCGGACGACGTCATCGTCGGTTGGTGGCCTCCACAGGGGTGAGCCGCCGCCAGCAGATCAGCACGCACGCGAGACCCAGCAGGGTCTCGCGGATGTTCGCGAGTTTGGGGCTGGCCCGCTACCTGGGTAGTTTCGCGGCGCGCTCGGGGTAGGCGGTGGCGACGTAGCGCATGGCGGTCTGTTCAGTGATACCGAAGAGCCTCATGAGCCTGAGCGGGTCCCCTGTGGCGAAAGCCTCGTCGAGGATGCGGTCCTGACGCAGCCTGTCGAGACTCAGTCAGCATCAGCATGGTGGGCGCCGCAGCCGTCGTGAGCAGTTGCTCGGCGGCGGTGGTGAAGGCCGCGCGGGTAGGCAGGCCGATGAGCGGGTCCCGTCGGGCGTCCTCCCGGCGCCGCGCGAAGTCGTCGCGTTCCGCGAGCAGTACCCGGGTGGTGGGCAGGAGGGCGAGCAGGTCGCGGTGCAGGGCCCGGACGGCGTCGGCGTCCTCAGGGCCCGGGGCGTGCTGGTAGCGGTCGAGGGTGGCCTCGGCGCGGGCGATCAGGGCGGTGGCGGTGGTCATGGCGGTGCTGCTCCCTTCCGGGATGCGCGACGGGGTCGGCGGCCCGGGGTGGGCCGCCAACGGGTTCAGGACTGCTTGGGCTGGAGGATGATCAGGCGTCCGACGCCACCTGGTGGGGCCTGGCCCAGCTGCGGTGCGGGTGGTCCGGGTCCCGGGGGAGGTGGACGTGCTGCTCGGGGGCGAGCGTCCAGTCGGCCCAGGGCAGGTCGGTGATGTGCGGGGAGAAGGCGAGACAGGTGGCGGTGGCGATGCGCGGCAGGAACAGGGCCATCCGCTGGCCGTAGGCGCCGGCGGCCTCGCTCCGGCCGCACGCGGGGTTGGACGTGGCGGCGTAGTCGCCGAGCGGGCGGCAGGCGGTGCCGGCCGGGCTATACGGTCGCTGCTCGTGCAGGCCCCACGCGGGGTCGAGCAGCGCGTCGTCCGGTGCGCAGTAGCCGATCACCACCTCGGAACGGCCGTCCACGGGCCGGGTCGTGGAGAGCAGCGCGTAGGCGCCTCAGTCAGGCCCGGCGGCGCCACCCGGCGCGGGACAGGGTGCCCCTGCCCGCGCCAACAACGTGGCCCGGCCGGGTGCCCGCGCGGGCCGACACGGTCAGCCGGCCTGGGCGAGCGTGTCGGGGTGGGCGTCGTACCAGGCGCGCAGCACGGTCTGGGGGATGACGCCGCGGTCGGCGACGGTGTGGCCGTGCTCGGCGGCCCAAATGCGGATCGCGTTGCGGGTGGCCTTCTCGGGGGGCTGCGGCAGGTCGCTCCCGCCCGCCGCTCCGGCCTTGGGGGTGGTCTTGGCGGCCTTGGCGTCGCGCAGGGCCTGCTCGGCGCGCTGCAGCTGGGCCTTGAGGGCGGCGACCCTGCCTTCGTGGGCGGCGACGGCGTGGTCGGCGGCGCGCTGGACGAGGAGCTTGTCGAGGGACTGGCGGGCCTGCTCGGCCAGGCGCTGGACCTTCGCCTGCGGGTGCTGCTCACCCCAGGCGAGGAGTCCGTCCACGGCGCTGCCGTGGGGCGAGGCGGGCTCGGCGGTGTCCGGGCGGTGGGCGATGAGGCGCCGGACGTCGCTCTCGTCCAGGCCGGTGGCGGCCAGGATCTTCAGCGGGCTGTCGCCCTTGGCGCGCATGGACAGGACGACCTCACGGGTCATCGGGTCCAGGTCCGCCAGGACGTCACCCTGCTCGGTCGGCTCGGTGGCGGGGCGGGTGTGGGACACGGTGGTGCCTCCGTTGTGGTGGTCGGGACGGCCTGCGGTGCCGGCCGCGGTGGCGACGTGCGGGGCGAGTCGGGCGAGTTCGACCTCGTCGTTCGGCAGGCCGAGCGCGGCCAGAAGCAGGACCAGGTCCTGCTCGTCGTGGGCGCTTCGGGCGGTGCGCACCGCGGCGTCGGCGTCCTGCCAGGCCGCGGTGGGGGCCAGGTCGATGCTCTCGGCGGCGATCAGGACGGTGGCCGGGTTGGCGGTGTCGGACGGCACGTCAGCCCGCCGTGGGGTGGGGCGCCGCGATGAACCTCAGGTCCCAGGACGCCAGCACGTACAGCTCCAGGATCTCCAGGAGCAGCTCGTCGATCTCGCCGTCGTCCCCGGCGTCCGCGTCGGAGACGCAGACCCGCGGCGGATCCGCGCGGCGGAGGTGGACAGCCAGGCGGCGCGCGGGCGCGTCGTCGATGTCCACGTCCGGGCGCAGCTCCCAGATCTGCCCGGGCGCGGCGAGGAACAGCGGGTCCCCATCGGTGGCGCGCTCACACGTCAGCCGCAGCGCAACGTCCTCGGGCAGCAGGTCCTCGCGCTGCAGCCCGGAGGCGATCTGTCGGATGACGGTGGCGGCCAGGTGCGGGCCGAGGATCAGGCCCAGGGGCACGGTCTGGCCGTGGTCGTCGGTGCTCATGCTGCGCTCTCCCTCGGGCTGGGCGTGGCGGTGCGGGTGGTGGGGCGAAGGGCGGCGAGGAGTTCGGTGCGGTGCTCGGCCGCGCGCGGGTCGGGCGTCACGGCGGCGAGGTTCCGGACTGCGGCAGCTCGGCGGCGGCCCGTCGCGAGGGCGGGGCACTGGGGGACCAGCTCGGCGAGCAAGCGCTGGTCCAGCGCGTCGGGCAGCTGGCCGGTCACCGGACGCTGGCCTTCGGGGCGCGGGGCAGGACCGGGGCCAGCAGGAGTCGGTGGAGCAGCGAGGCGTCGTGGCTGGCGTGGGTGGCGGGGAGCCCGCAGTTCCAGCAGTCGGCCTCGGGGCCGGCCCAGGCCGTGGAGCAGGGGGCGCAGGCGTAGCGCGAGCGGTGCGGGCGCGGGGCCAGGCAGCCGATCGAGCGGATCGTCAGCGCCGCCTGGCGGCGCTGGTCCGAGGAGGGGGTACGGGGAGGAGCGGGACGGGTGAGGAGCGCGGTAGCCATACTGAGCTGTTCCTTCGGTCTCGTGTCGGAGGGAGTACTCGGGGGCGGCCGGTCGGCTGTGGAGGCAGGTTCGGTCGTACCCGAGAGCGGCTGAGGCCCGCCCGACGTGGTCGCCGGGCGGGCCTCAGTGCTGGTGGTGAGTCAGAACGGGCGGTTGTCCCTGGCGGTGGTGGGCTTCGGGTCCCTGTCCCAGGGGGCGCCGTCGAACGGCGGGCGCGGCCGCGGCGGCGTGGTGCCGAGGCAGCGGTGCCGGTAGCCGCCCTCGAAGGTGAAGCCGCGGCCGCCGCATGCACAGGTGGCGTCGTGGGCCTGGTGGTAGCAGCCGACCAGGCAGTCGACGGGTTCCTGGTGGACCGGCACGTAGATGCCGTCGCCCTGGTCGTCCCAAGTCATGATCTCCATGACCTCGCCGGTGCCACCGCACCCACCGACGCAGTCCGCGTCGTGCGGCTCGTCCGGGCACGGGGAGCCGTCCTGGTCGTAGTCGGCCTCGCCGAGCACGACGGCGGCCTGGCGCAGCAGCAGCTCAGCCTCGCCGAGCCAGTCGGCCAGCTCGCGGTGGCCCGCAGCGGCCAGGTCGGTGTTCAGGTCACGGAGCAGGTCCGTCAGGAAGAAGCAGGGGGCCTGCTCACGCAGGGCCTCCAGCACCTCGGTCGGGTCCGACCAGTCGCCGGAGGCGAGCCAGTCGTGCAGGTGCTCCACCTCGCCGCTGATCAGGCGCGGACGGTGCTTGCCCTGGTCCGGTTGGCTGGTCGGCTCGGCGGCCTCCGGGGCGAGGGTGAGAGCGGGAGGCGTGGTGCTGCTGCCTCGCCGCAGGCCTACGGCGAGGCCGGCAGCGGCCATTGCGGTGACCGCGCAGGCCGAGGCCAGAAGGGTGGGTCGCATGGTGTTCGTCCTCCGAGGGCTGGTCGTGTGGCGGTCAGGTCCAGGTGCTGGTGAGGTTCTCGCTCCACCCGGTGTCGGTGTCGGCCGGGATCTCGTCGACGCGGGCGAATCCCTCGCCGAGCAGCTGCGCGGCGAGGGGCAGGAGGCGGTGCTGCTCGACCAGAACGTGGTCGGGCACGACGCGCTCTCGGGCGGTGTTCCGCGCCCGGCAGAGCTCGAGGTCGGCGGTGAACAGCAGCGCGCCGGTCAGGCGCAGCCGCTCGCGGATTACATCGCGCGGCGATGCGCGGCCAGGGCGGCCATCAGCGCGGTGACAGCCTGGCCCGGCTCGCGCCGCTGCTCCTGGGTGGTGTCGGCGGCCCGGTCGGCGCGGGCGGCCCGTTGCTGGAGCAGCGCGGCGCTGAGCGTTCCGGCCAGGGTGCCGGCGACGCCGACGATGGCGAGGACGAGCTCGTCGGCTATCAGGCCGCCCGCCCGTGCGGCCAGTCCGCGCTGTCCTGGGCCTGGGCGAGGTGGGCGGCCGCGAACTCGAGCAACTGCTGCTGGTGCTCGCCGCTCGCCGCCGCGATGGCCCGCAGGTACTGGCTCGCCGCACGGAGGTGTCCGCCAGCCTCGCCGAGACGGGTGTCCACCAGCAGGAGGGCGGCGTCGCGGACCAGCGTGGTGAACGCGGCCAGGGTGCGGGCGGTGCGCTCGTCGGAACCCGCCAGGTCGGCCAGCGCGCGGGAGTGGCGGCCGGTCAGCGCCTGGATGGTTACCGGTTCGGTGGCCTGCTGCGGTAGTTCCCGGGCGGGGGTAGTGGGGGTGAGGTCGTTGCAGTAGACCTCCACCAGGTCGTGTCCGGGCACGTTGATCCGGCCGGCGACGGCCACCGGCTGCCCGACCCGGACGAAGTCGCGCTCGGCAGCGGCATCCAGGTGCGCGGGAAGTTCTTGATCTCGATCTGTCCGGTGGTGTCGGTGAGCGTGAGGGTGGCCCACTCGGAGCCGGCCCGGTTGGCGTGCCGGCGGGCCTGGGTGATGGTGCCGACGAGCCGGACCTCACCCTCGCTGCTGCCCGAGGTGCGCAGGGCGGCGATGGTCGGGCTGGTCGGCATCGGAGCGGAGAGAACGGCCTGAGCGATGATCACGTGGTCCTCCAAGGGGGTGTTCGGTCTCGGCCGGGCGGCCGCGCCGCTCACCGGGCTCGCTCTGGCACCCGGCTGGTGGCCGGGCGGCCGTGCGGGGTCCGGTGGGCGGCGTGAGCGCCCGGGACGGGATCAGCGGGACAGGAGGAGAGCAGCGGCCGTTTCGCAGCCGTGATGGAATGCCTGATCGAGCTCAAAGGACCCGCAGATCGGGGACAGGAGCTCGTAGAAGGAGCCCTTGCCGGTGGCCTTGGCCAAGCGGGCCAGGGGGAGTCGCCTGTCCGCGACGTAGTGGGTCGCAAACGAGACGGCCAGGGCGGCGGCAACACGGCCGGGCCCCAGGTGCAGGCCCAGCAGCCGCGAGCCGATGAGCAGGGCGCCGGCCTGGGTGGCGGTGTAGGTCGCGCAGTGGTGGAGGCAGGCGAGCTGGCCCTCGCGGGTGCCGTGCACGGTCTCGGTGCCGGCCTCCTCGTCGCGGTCGACGACGGGGTTGGTGTCGGTGGCGCCCTTGATCCGGGCGCAGGTGTCCGTCTGGACCCACATATCACCGATCGCAGCAGCGGCCCGCAGGAGGGCATAGCCGGTGGCGAAGCGGGCGGCGCGGTCAGTGGCGGTGATGGTGGTCACGGTGGTTCTCCAACCGTTGTTGGGGTGGTGTCCGGCCGGGTGGCCGCGCCGCGCACCATCGCGCCCCGCAGGCCCGCCTGGGTGCCGGGGGCGGCGGGGCGCGAACCGGTGGGCAGGGTCAGCGCCCGGTCAGGCGGCGGGTCCGGTGGCCCTCTCTCCGCGCAGGGCCGTGGCGAGGATCGCGGCGTGGTCGAACGCCAGCTGCGCCGGGAGGTCGTCGCACGGCCACCAGCGGGCGGTGCGGGCGTCGTCCCCGGCGACGATCGCGGTGTCGTCCGGGACAACAGCGAGGTAGGCGACGGTGACGTACCGGCCGCGGGGGTCACGGCCAGGGGTGTCCCAGGTGCCGAGCTGGAGCAGGTCCGCGGTGTCCACCCGCACGCCCGTCTCCTCCTCCAGCTCCCGGCCGGCCGCCGCGCGGCTCGTCTCGCCGGGGTCCACGTGACCGCCTGGCAAAGCCCAGGCGCCCTCGAACGGGGGCCAGTCGCGCTCGATCAACAGGACGCGGCCGTCTGGCGTGGTGGCGACCACGTCGGCGGTGTAGCGGATGGGCTCGAAGGCCTCGATCATCGAGTTCTCCCGAGTAGGTGTGGCGTGTCCGGCCGGGTGGCCGCGCCACGCACCATCGCGCCCCGCCGTCCAGGCCTGGGCGGCACGGAGACGGGGCGCGATGGTGGGCAGCGTCAGTGCCCGGACGTGGATCAGCTGGCGAGGTGCCACAGGAAAAAGGCGATCAGACCGAGAAGGACGAGCAGGAGCTGCGGGGAGATGCCGCGGGAGCCTTCGAGTTCCTTGATCTCGGCGTAGATGGCGTTGACCTCCTTAGTCATGCCGTCGTGGGCCGCGGTGCCGGGCGGCAGGTTGCCGAGGACGGCGGCGCGTTCGGCCATGAGGGCGCGCAGTTCGGTGAGGCGGGCGTCGCGGGATATGGCCCAGGTCATTGGGGGTTGGTCCTCTCGTGGCTCGGCGGTGCGGGCCGGGGCCGCGGTCGGCGGCCCCGGCGGGACTGGTGTCGGTGGGTCAGTCCTGGTCGCCGTCGCCGCCTGCGAGGCGGCGGCCGTTGATGTCGACCTGCAGGCGCTGGACGTCGACGACGACGGCTTCGATGCGCGGCTCGGGCACCTGGACGGTGACCGGGGCCGGGAGGGTGGTGGGCTGGGCAGGAGGCTCGTTGACGACGGTGAGGTGGGTGGTGATCCAGCTGCCGGTCAGGGCCAGGGCGGCGAGCACGGCCCAGGCGAGGGCGGCCAGGCCAGCGGCGACGGGTCGGGCCTGGGTGTTGGTGCCGGACCAGACCATGCCGACGGTCAGCGCGCCGAACACTGCGGCGCCGAGCTGGACGCCGACGGTGGCGCCCTGGCGCAGGGCCCGGATCAAGATGACGGCGCCAGCCAGGGCCCAGGCGGTGTAGAGGGTGCGGGGTCCGGCGGCAAGGCCCGTGTTGTGCTGCGCGAGGTAGGCGTGGATCGGGGTGTTGATCGTGCTCCACAGTCGGCTCGCAGGGATCGTGGAGTGCTCGGGCTGGGTGATCCAGTGCAGGGCGTGCACCACGTACGGGCCGAGCGCGAGAACCAGCACCGTCAGGACGGTCAGCACTCCGATAACGATCCCGGCGATCTCCGCGGGGCCGAGGTTGCCGTAGGCGTTGCGCAGCGGGCTGGTGCGGGGGTCGTGCCAGGTCAGGTCGGTCTCCTCGGCGTCGGGGCGGGTCTGCTCGGGGGTGGGGTACGGCTGGGACATGGCGCTGACTCCTTGTCAGGACAAGCTGGCGGCGGCCGCTGCTCGGGGCGGTCGACGCAGAACGGCGGGACGGTCAGACAGCGGTGGTGAGGGCGGCGAGCTGGTCGCGTTCGGTGTCGGTGAGGTCCGCGCAGGGCAGGCAGCTGCCGATGGTCTTGAGTGGCAGGCAGTGGTCGTAGCGGGTGCGGCACACCGGGCAGGTCTGGCGGGCGGCCATCGCCCGGTCCAGGGCGGCGGCGCGGCCCGGCGTCATCGCCCGTACGGGCAGCGCCTGGTCGACGCGGTATAGGAAGCCGATGCGCTTGCCGCGCCGGCATACGACCTGGGCGGCTGGTCCCTGGCCTCCCGGGCGAGAAGAGGGCGAGTTCGCAGAATCGTGAAGGGGGAGGCCCGTGAACCCGCCTGCTGGTGCAGTCAGATGGGTCGTCATGCAGACGGGTTCGCGATAGCTGGCAGGCGGTCGAGGAGAATTGGAGGTGCGACGCCCATGGATCTGCGACTACAACAGGTCCCATGACGGTCTTCTACTGCTCCAAGTGCAGCATCGCGCTCACGCCGGACTTGACGGCGCCGTCCAGCGTCCCGATCGTCCCGGACCTAGACAGTGCTCGGCCCAAGGGAGCACGCCAGGCGTCTCCGACCGTGCCTCGGGGGCACTATGCACTCGAGGGCGAGCCGTGGGGGGCGCCTTTCGTCCGGCAGGAAGACCAGGACAACCCGGTACCGGGCTTTCCCCGAGGACCTCTCATGGCCACCGAGGAAGGCTTCGTAGTCTCGGCTGGCGTCCGTAGCACGGTCGTTGTCCACCCCGATGACGTGCCCGACCTGCAGCCGCTGCCAGGATGGGAGAGCAGCACCGGTTGCTGCGGCCCGAACGGGACCGAAGGACTCAACCGGGCCTGCCCGTGTGGGGTCCGGATCGCGACTCTCGCTGCAGACTGCTCCGGGCCATACGAGCTGCACCTTGACCCGGTCCGGACATACGCCTTCGACGGGCAAGGCACGGCGTCGGACACCGAGGACCGATCCAGGTGATCATTTAATGCGCCGCACTGAGCTGCGGGAGCCATGACATCCTGTGGCCGTGCTTTTGAGTGATCACGCGAGCAGTGTCGAACTCCGCCCGCTGCGCTATCAGTTCTCTGCGCTCCGAGGCGACTCCTACGAAGACAACTGGCTGGTCATCGGTGGATCGGTGGCCACTCCTGAGGGCAGTTGGTCCTTTGCCGATCCATGTCTGCTGACCCATGAAGCCCGTCAGGTGTCCGCGTGGCTGAGGGCGGTGGCCGCCGGGACAGTGACGGTGACCGGGCCCGATGCCGAAGGCTGGCTGTCTCCGGACACATGGTTCGTCGAACCGGTCCTTGCTGTAAGCCTCGCTGATCGAAGCGACAGCGGGGCAGTAATTCGAGTTCACCTGTCCCTCGAGGCCGCACCCCCATGGCAGCAGAAGGATGACGGGGCGGACATCTACCAGTACTTCGTTGAACTGCGGGTGGACACTGCAGCACTGCTTCACGAGGCTAACCAATGGGATCTTGCTCTGAGCTCCTTCCCGGCTCGCTGATCAGCGCAATGGCTTGGCGGTGCGCTCAGGGTGAGCGGCTTGGACGTACCTCACCGCAGTGACCTCGCTGATCCCGAAGAGCCGGATGAGGTGGAGCGGGTCGGCTGTGAGCTGGGCTTCGTGGAAGATCCGGTCGATACGGACCTGTCGGGGGTTCAGCCCGAGCTGTTCGAAGATGTTCTTGATCGTGCCTCGGGAGGTCCCCGGGCCGTTGGCGTCCATGGCGGTGATCTGGTTGACGATCAGGTGCGGGTTGCTGGAGAACGGCCACCGGCGGTGCCGCTCTCGCAGCCAGTCAGCTGCCAGTCCGTGGGTGACCTCATCGAGGTAGACGACGTGGCGGATTCCGGGGCGTCGAACGGTGAGGCGGCCTTTCGCAGTAATAGCCAGAATCCCCCGGGGCTTGCGTAAGGCAAGGATGCCGCCGGTGGCCTGCTGGCATGCACCGATCCTCGCTTCCAGTCCCTCCAACGAACCCGCACGGACTCCACTTAGGCCCATCTCGCGTAGTTGGCGGCGGGTGGCCAGGAGGGTCCTGGCCGGGCCCTTACGCCAGGGGTAGGTCGGCGTGCCGCCGTGCCGCTCGCCGATCGGGTCGAGGTCGAAGGCGCGCACGAGGGGCCCTCCGGTCAGTCGCGCTTCTCGAAGCAGCCGGTCCCGCCCCCGGACACGCCGCCGCCCACCCGGCCGGGGCGTGGCGGGGTGGGCGGTGTGCGGCTCGGGGGCGAGACCGGTCGGCCGGGTCAGGAGCCTTCGGCGACCGCTCGGGGCCGGTCGGCTTCGGCGCTGGCAGCGGCGCGGAGTTCCCGGACGATGGGGCCCGCGGTGCACCAGAGCGGGTCTGGGTCCTTGTCAGGGGTCGGCGGTTCAGCGTCGGCGGGCAGGTAGACGCTGGGCAGGTCGTCGTCCCACAGCGGGGCGGGACGGCGGTTCAGGAAGTCGAGCAGGCGGGCGAGTCGCAGTCGCACGGGGCGTTTCCTTCGGTGGGTGTCGGGTGGGTTCAGCCGTTGTTGTTGGTGATGGAGCCGCGCCAGCCGGCGGACTGGCGGCCGATGTGGGTCTGGTGGGTGCGGTGGACCAGGGCCAGGACCGTGCCGGTCGCGCTGGCGCCGTCGCCGCTCGCCGTCGTCCCGGAGGTGGTTCCGGCGGCGACGGAGCGCAGCTTGCCGAGAACGCCGGCCACCCCGAGCACGACGGCGGCGACGAGGACGGCGGCCCATTTGAGGAGGTCGCCGAGCTCGCCGGCGTGGGGGGCGACCTCGGCCACGGCGGCGCCCAGCATCCACACCGCGCCGCCGGCCGCGAGGGAGGCGATGGAGCCGTAGAGGACGTACTGGCGCACCGCGAGCGACAGGCCCGGTTCGGCTACCGGCTGCACCGGGGTGGTGGGCCCGGGCATGCGGATGGCAAGCGCTGCGGTGAGCTCGGCGTTCAGGCGGGCGGTGGTCGCCTCCAGCGTCGCGACCGGGTCGTGAACGGGGATGGCTTCGGCTTGGCCGCCAACGAGGCCGGGCACGCAGGTGGCCTCCCGGGACTCCGGATTCAGCGGGATGGCGACGACCTGGCCGTTCAGGGTCGCCGGCAGGTAGCCGGGCTCCAGGAGGATGACCTGCTGGTCGGCAGGCTGGCCGGTGATGGGGAGGAGACGGAGGTCGGTCACGGCGGGGCTCCTTGGGGCTGCGGGACGGGCCGGGAGGCGGTCGGGCGGGGGCGCCGGGCGCCTTCTGGGGCTGCCGGACCGGCCCGGTGGCGGGCAGGGCCGGCGGCCCTCGGAGAGGCCGGGAGAGGGGGTTGGTGAGGCTTGGTCAGGTGGTGCGGGGGCGGCGGTGGAGCTCGGTGACGGGCCCGTGGCGCAGGCCGTACGGCCAGCTCTGCAGGCTGGAGTCGGACACGGCGAGGACGGTCTCGACGGAGCCCTTGCGGCCGGTGAGGGCCAGGACCTTGAGCAGGTGGGCGGCTTCGTCCTGGCACAGGACGGGCTCGGCGCCGTCGATGACGATGCGGATGCGCGGCTCGGCCGCGGTGGGCTCGTGTTCGCGGCCGCGGCCGAGGCGCTCGGCGGCGATGGCGGCGGCCTCGGTGAGCAGCTGCACGGCCTGGTCGGCGCCGACGGTGCGGTCCAGGCCGGCCAGGCGGCTGCCGCCCGGTTCGATGCCCCAGATGGCGACGGTCGGGCCGCAGGCGCGCTTCTCGGCGGCGATCAGCTCCTCGATGGTGTGGGACTTTTTGCCGGAGCCGGTAGGGCCGACGATCAGGTGGGGGACGGGCACGGTGGCCTTCTCTCTGGTGTGAAAGGACCGTGCCTGCCCCACGGTGGCGGGGCAGGCACGGTCCGGGTCGGGTTGGTGAGGGTGGGTCAGGCTGCGGCGAGCTGGGCGGAGCCCCACTTGCCGTGGCCCAGGTCGCGGGCCTCGCCCCTGTCGGCGGCCTTGCGCAGGGTCTGGGAGACCGTGGAGGGCGAGACGCCGAGGTGGGCGGCGATGACGCCGCTGGTGCACTCGCCGCGCTCTTCCAGGTAGGCGAGGATCGCCCGCTTCTTCTCGCCGCGGGCGGGGGCGTTGTTGGCGGAGACCAGGTTCGCGAACTCGGCTGCGGACGCCGAGCTGGCCTGGGCGGGGATGCGGTCGGCGGGCTTGGCCATGGCGACCTTGCCCGCCTTGCCGCCGGTCGTGCCGGCCTGCTGCACGGCCGGTGCGGCGCCGGCCTTCTCACCCTCGCCGTCGAAGGGGGTGTCGACACCGGGCACCTCGGGCTGCTCGCCGCGGCGGCGCGCGGCCAAGCGCTCGCGCCACTGGGTGTAGGCCGTCCCGCACACCTCGCGGGATTCCTCGCCCAGGGTGCCGGGCTGGCCGCCCTTGGCCCAGCGGGTCGCTGTCTCCTTCTTCTCGGGCCGCCAGCCACGGAAGACCGCGGCGCGGGCTTCCACGGACTTGATGAACCCGATGCCCGTGGTCGTGGAGCCGGGCAGGCCCGGCCAGGTGGTGGGCAGGTCGTTCGGGTCGGCGGGCAGGTTGATGACGTGCCCGGCCGAGCGCTCGGTGGTGCGCAGCGCGATGATGTTGCCGCTGGTGAGCGGCTGGCGGAGCTTGGGGGAGCCGACGGAGTCGAGGGTTGGCAGGTGGGTGATCAGGCGCAGCTTGATGCCGCACTTGCGGCCGAGGATCGCGAGGCGGACCGCGAGGTCGATGGCTTCGGGGTAGGCGCCCCAGACGTCCTGCCATTCGTCGATGGTGATGACGAGCAGCGGCTCCTCGACGGTGGGGACGAAGTCGGTCTCGCCGTACATGAGGTCGCCGTCGGCATCGGTCCAGGTGGCGAACGCGGATGCTTTGGAGCGGCGGTCGAGTTCGGCGTCGGCGGCCAGCAGCATGGCGAAGCACTCGTCGACGCCGGGGGCGAAGTAGTCGAGGTAGTCGCACCAGTAGCCGAAGCTCTTGCCGAACTGGGGGTCGCCGCCCCAGGAGCAGATCAGTCCTTTCGCCCAGCGTTCGATGGCGAAGAGGCTGGTGACGACACCACTCTTGCCGGAGCCGGTGGCCCCTGAGATGTGGTCGTGGACCGCGCCCCAGCCGGGGCGCCACATTTGGTAGAGGGCGGGGCTGCCGTCGATGTGCGGGCCCAGGGCCGCGATGCCGGTGGTGGTGTCCAGCGCCGTCTCGACGGGGCAGTGCGGGACCTCGATCAGCGGGTTCGTCTCGTAGACGAGCAGGGTGGCCTTGTCGTTGGTGCCGTCCGCGGGGGCGTCGACCGCGACGGAGGCGACCGGGACGCCGAGCGCTCCGGCGATGCGGCCCGACATCATGCGAGCGTCGCCGGTGGTGTGCCGCTCCGCGTCGAGGATGATGTCCGCGGCCCAGGCGCCCTGCACGTCCAGCTCGCGGACGTTCGCAAGCACCGAGCCGGGCAGCGCGCCCCGGCTGGAGCCGACCTTCGCCGCCCAGCGGGCCGCCTGCAGCGTGACGTCCGCCTCGGCCGGCTCCTGGGCCGCGCGGATCCGGCGGCGCCACCACCACGGTGCGGCGGTCACGGGCAGCCAGGCGAACCAGAGCCAGCCGGCGATCGGCGCCTGGAACGGGCCGGTGTGCAGGAACGGCATCGCAGTGAGCAGCGTGCCGGCCGCCGCCGTGGCGGCCGAGGTACGCAGCAGCTCGCCGCGGCGCATCGGCCGGTCCGGCGGAGTCGGCAGCGCCCGGTGGGTGTGCAGGAAGCGGGCGACCTTCGCGGTGTAGGGCTTCTTCCTGCGCCAGGCCCGCAGGCCGGCGACGCCGGCGGGCAGCGCCAGGTCAGCAGCCAGGGCGCCGTAGCCGCCGTGCGGGGCGAGCACCAGGGCCTGGCCGTAGGCGGCGAGTGCGGCCGCACTGTAGAGCGGGGCGAGGTGGCGGCGGTGGCGCCAGGCCTTGCGGTAGGCGCCGCGGGCCAGGCGCACGGACAGCGGGCCGCCTACGGGGGCGGTGGTCGTGTCCGCCCCGGGCGGGGCGGCGGCGGTCTTGCTCACGGGTGGTCCCTTCAGGGCCGAGCGGGGCGGGGCGAGGTGAGGGCGGGGCGGGGTGAAGGCGGGGTCAGTAGACGGGCGAAACGATGACCAGCCCGAAGAGCGCACGTGCGTACGGCCACCCGGTGGCACCGAGCGCGGCGAACGAAGCGCCTCCCTTCTGGTTGGAGCTGGCGCCGGGGGTGCGGCACCTCGGCCGGACACCCGACCGCCCGCCCCCGGTGGTGCGCGGGGGCGGGCGGTGCGGTGTGCGACCGGGATGCGACACCCGGGGTCAGAGCCGGTTGTTGTAGGCCTCCCGGTTGGCGGCCGGCACCGGCGCCGAGGCCACAGCGACGTCGATGCCGCTGTGGCGCTGCTGGATGTTGCGGCCGGCCTGGTGGGCGGCGGTGTTCAACTCGATCGCCGAGTTGGCGGCGTCCATCACGGCGGTGGCCTGCCCGATGAGCGCCTGCCCGACCTGCTCCATGTCGCCGAGCGTGAACGGGTCGAACCCCAGGGCGCGCAGCGAGTGGTAGACGCGGTCGGCGTCGGCGACCTTGGCCGTCACCCGCTCGAACCGCTGACGGGCGGCCAGTTCCTCGGCCGCCGTCGCAGCGGCCAGTCGGGCCAGGGACTCCAAGACCTGGCGGTAGCTGATCTCTGCCGGTCGGCGGCTGATCTCTCCCATGTGGGCTGCTGTTCCTCTCGGTCTGCGGCGGTCAGTCGCCGTAGGTGGTGGACTCGGCCATCTCGACCGGAGCCGCGGCCGCGGCCTCGTTGATCGCGCCGTGACGGAACTGGACGTTGTGCCCCGACGCCGTCGCGTTGTGCGCGGCCAGCTCCGAGGAAGCCAGGTCCTTCTCGCGGGTGGCCCGCAGGTGGCCGAGCTGGTCGACGATCGCCGCCAACTCGCCCAGCGTCTTCGGGTCGTACTTCGCACCGGCCGCCGCCGCATAGGCGGCCTCGGCCTTGGCCTGCAGGTCGGAGATCCGCGTGACCGCGGCCTGGGCGTCCTCCATCTCCAACTGCGCCCAGCCGTGCATCTGACGCAGCCACAGCTGCAGGGAGTCGACGCCGTTCACCTCAACGGTGGCGGTGCCGGCCGAGGCGGTGGGCAGGTTGGTCATGCTGCTCCTCGGGGTTGCGGCCCCGCCGGTGGCGGGGCCGGGCGGGGCGGGGATGGGCGGTGCGGGGGTGGGCAGCGCCGGGTCCTTGACCAGGCGCAGGCCCGGTGCGGCCGGGGCCTGGGGCTCTGCCCGGCTGCTGGGCGCGCCCAGCAGGTCGTCCCGGAAGAGCCAGTCCGGGAGGTCCTCCAGGGGCTCGTCCGGTGGGAAGAGCCCGGAGGGCGCCCGTGCGGGGGCCGGTCCGTGTCCAGTCGGTGTTGCCGGCCCGGGGCCGCCGGCGGTGGGCCGGTGGGTCGGTTTGGGCGGCACGGGCCGGGCCCCGGCGACGGTCGCGCCGGCGGGCGGGGCGGGGTCGGCGACGACGTGGACCCGGACCGTGGCGTCGGTACTCGCAGCGGCGCCCGCCGCCTTCGCCTCGGCGATCTTCTCCGTGCTCGGCGCGGTGGGGCCGCCGGTGTTGACCACCTCGTCGTCCTCGACGATCTCCGCATCGAGGATCTCCGGGTCCTGCGGGGTCTGCGGCGCGGTCTTCGCCGGCGCCGTCTTCTGCGCGTCGACTGTCGTCTTGCGTTCGGCCTTGGCCGCCTTCACCGTCGCGCGGCGCTCGCTGATCGCCGTCTTGGTCTCGGGCCAGGCCTTGCGCCAGCCCTCCTTCGCCCCCGAGCTCCAGGTGTAGACCCGGGCAATCGAGTTGATGGCGCCCTGGGTGGCCTTCCTGCCGGCTTGCGTCCGATCGATCGGCTTGGGCGCCTTGGGGGTCTTGGTGTGCTGCTGGGCGGTCGCGTGCCCGGCGGTGATGCCACCGCCGAGCGCGTACGCGAGCGCCATCATGATGAGGATCTCCATCAGGCTCTCCCCTTCTCTTCCGCTACTTCGTGGCGAAGGCGCTGGCGACCACGTGCGCCACCGTGGTGACAACCCAGGTGACCGCCACCGCGGCCGCGTGCCCGACCGGGCCGGGGATCGCCGCGAGCAGGGACGGCACCGCCAGTGCCAGCGCCAGCGTCCGGGTGCCGGCCTCGTCGTCCCGCACGTCACGCATCAGGATCACCAGCGCCGCCCCCGAGACCAGGAACCCGACCCCGTCCCCGACCCAGGCCCGCAGCCAGGACGCGACCAGTTGGTTCGCCCAGGTACTCAGCTCGTTGATCAGGTGACCCAGCCCGGTACCAGCCACACCGGCCCCACCGGTGAGGAACAAGGCCACGTGCAGGCGCGGCATCTCCAGCTTGGAGAGCACGCTGTTCAGCGTCTGCGACACGGCGCCGCCGCCCCGGCCCCCGCCACCGCGGTGGCGCTTGCCCATCCCCGCCGTCACCGTGGACCCGGCGGTGGCGAGCACCTGCAGCGCCACCGACACACCCACGCTCAGAACGCCGACACCGGCGCTCACCAGACCGTCGACAACTGCCATGACCGTCCCCTCCCAAGGGGCTCGTGGATCAAGAAAAGCGACCGGCCGACGGCCGGTCGCGACACTCCCTCAGGCCACTTGCCATCACAGGCAGTGACCCCGTACTCTCGCGTGCGCGCACGCGCGCCCCTACGCGTTACGGGTCCGCACATTCACGCTCGGACGTGAATTCGGGATCGTGAAATTCACGAACCCCCGGCAGCAGCTACGGGTTGTGACCGACCGTCAGACGCGTCGACAGCTGCCGCAGTACCGCGGCCAACTGCGCCCACTCCCCGTCCCGGGCCGCCTCCGGCAGGCCCCCGATCACCCGCCGCACGATGTCCCACTCGGCCTCCGCCGAGGCCTTCGCGCCGCCGGCCACCGCCCTCGACCGCAGCCGCACCTGGTGCGCCGCGACCCGTCTGGCGCTCTCCTCCGAGCGCTTCGTCTCCCTCTTGCGCCGCCAGGCCGGCGGCTGCGCGGGACTGCTCACTGCTCCCCTCCGAACGGGAATCGGGCCACCCGACACCAGCCGGGCAGCGTCCTCGGTGTCGGCCGGACGGCCGTGACCGCCCCCGCACCCACCTCTTCGGATGGTCGGGAACGGCTACGAACAGCCGGACGGGACTGCTGTTGTGACGTGCTGTTTCGCCCCCGCTCAGCGCGGTGGGCGTGGTTGGATGAAGGCCCGGACGGGGGCGACATCAACGCCCCCGTCCGGACTGCTCTCCCACCACTGCCACGCTCCGGCCGCTCTTCAGAGCAGGTGACCGTGGTAGCCGGCGGCGAGCAGCTCGCCGGCCTCCTGGCGGTACTCGGAGGCGGTGGCGGAGGAGGAGACAGCCAGCTCGGCCATGATCTGCGCGAGCGGCAACTGCTCGGGGTCACGATCGGGCGTCGTGAGGATCATCCGGGCGACCTTGCGCACCGCCCGCTCGCGCGGCTTCAGCTTGGCGACGTCCTCCGCTTCGACCGCGCGACGCTCGATTTCGGCAGCGGCCCGCCGCGTTTCGGCAGCAGCCCGCTCGGCTTCGGCAGCGGCCTTCTTCGACTCCTCGGCGGCGGCAACAGCGGCCTGCCGGCGCGCCTCCTCCTCCGCCGTCCTGCGGTTCGTTTCGGCAGTGACACGCCGCGTTTCGGCAGCGGCCTCCTCCCTTTCGGCAGCAGCCCTATCCGCTTCGGCAGTGGCCCGGCGGGCCACCGCGATGGTCTGCGTGTCGATCGCGCGGGCCTCCGCCGCGGCGACCTTGTCGGCCTCCGCCGCCGCCCGACGCTCCTCCGCCGCGAGCCGCTCGAGTTCCGCCGCCTCCCGATCGGTGGCGGCCTGCGCCCTACGCTCGATCGCCTCCTGATGCTCGGCGGCCGCCGTGCGGGCCCGGGCCTCGGCCATCACCGCAGTCTCCAGCGCCTGCTCCTCCAGCGCGGCAGCCCGCTCGGCCGCCGTGACCTGCGCCCTGGCGTGAGCCCGGGCCTGCCCGGTCTCGCCCTCCACCTGCGCCCGGACCGTCTCCACCTGACCCTGCGCCCGCAGCGCCTCGGCCTGCGCGTTCGCCTCGGCGAGCTGGCGGCGGGTCTCGGCCTCCAGGCGCCGGCGCCCTGCCTCCTCCTGACGCTCCTCCGCCGCGCGCTCCTGCTCGTCCGGCATCGCAAGCGCCTGGGCGACGGTGTAGCCGTAGGGAGCCATCGTCATCGGCAGCCGCTCGTCCTCGGTGGCGTCCCTCAGGTCGCCGCCGTGCTTGCGCTTGAGCCACAGCTCATAGGCGATGAGCTCCTGGTCACGGCGGACCATCTCCGGGTAGGAGGTGATGCCGTACAGCCGCATCCGACGGTAGAACTTCGGCGTGGCCCGCGGCGAGAGCAACCAGCGGTGCAACGGCACCTTGTCACTGGCGGTCCCGGCCTCCAACTTGGCCTTCTGAATGACCAGACGACGCGCGGCCTCGACCCCGATGACGAACAGGAACGGCATCGCGCCGTGCGCCACCGCCCGCACCGGATCAGCCGCGATGGCACCCTGCGAGCTCGCGTTGAACCAGATCGTCGCACCGGTCATCGTGTGAGCGGCCAAGCGCAGCACCGGCCACGGGGTGCCCTTACGGACCAGATACAGGTCCAAGGCCAGGAACGCCACGATAGAGGCGTCCACACCCACCGGGAACCACGGCGCCAACTGCGCGCTGAAGCCCCAGGAGTGCAGCGCCACGGCGGACAGCGTGTCGTAGGACATCGCGAATCCGATGGCCCCGACGAGGATCCCGCCGACGGCCGCCACGCCCGTCAACGCGAACATGAGGATCTTCATCGCGCGGCCGGCGCCGGGTGCTCCCGAAGCGGCCGGCGCCACTCCCGAAACGCTGCCGAGTGCCCCCGAAACGGGTTCGGGCGCGGGCGAAACCGGCTCGGCCGGGCGCGAAACGAAGCCCGGCGGGGACGGGTCGGGATCGGTCGGGGCCGCGGTACGCGGCCAGTCGGTCATGGTCACGATGGCCTCCAGAAGGCTCGGTTCAGATGGTGCCGAAACGGCGACCGGTACTCCCGAAACGCGATCACGCGCTTGCGAACCGGCCGCCGCTGCGGGCGAAGGAGAGGCAGCCGGGCCCGAAACGCGGCCTCGGTCAGCGAGTCGGGGCGTTCTGCACTACGGCGAGGGCGAACTCGATCGCCTCGGCCCAGCGGCCCAGCACGTCCGGCTCGCCGGTGGCCTCCACCGCCTGGAGCCGGCTGGTCAGCGGGCTGAGGCCGGCCTCCGCGGTGCGGTGCACCTCGTCGGGGTAGGCGAAGTCGGCGGCCAGGTCGGCGAGCAGCTGGCGGATGCCGGTGTTGATCCGCGTCGCCAGCAGACGCTGCGCCTGCCGGTCGACGACCTGCTGCCGGCCGGACCGCAACACCGTGCTGGTGACACGAAGCCGGGTCCCCTCGGCGAGCTCCTCGACCAGGACGAGCAGGCCGGCGCGGCCCCGGGCCAGGTCCAGGTGCTCGTGCAGGTCGGCGATCTGGGCGGCCGGGACCTGCAGGCTGGGGCGCTGGGCGTCGTTGAAGGCGCGCTGGGCGTCGGTGGCCTCCACCTGCTTCTCCTTGCGGGCGGTGCGCCAGGCCAGGCGCCGGGTGGGCTCGTCCAGCCAGCGGCCCAGCTCCACCAGCTGCTCCAGCGGGTCCGAGGTGTGCTCCAGGCCGAGGTACGAGGCCATCCAGGTCGGCTTGCTCACGGGGTCCTCCTATATAGGGGAGAGGGGGCGGGTGCGTCAGGCACCGTCGAACGCCCCCGCGCCGGCGGTCCGGGGCGGGGGCGAACGACAGCAACCGCTGCAGGGGTCAGTTGGTGCGGGCGCGGTTGCGGGCGGCGCGGCGCTTCATGGCCCGCCTCTCGTCCTCCGAGAGCCCGCCCCAGACGCCGGCGTCCTCACCGGTCGTCAGGGCCCAGGTGAGGCAGTCCTCCAGCACCGGGCATCGACGGCAGACCGATCGGGCTTCCTCGATCTGCAGCAGGGCCGGGCCGGTGTTGCCGATCGGGAAGAACAGCTCCGGGTCCTCGTCGCGGCACACCGCGCGCATCCGCCAGTCGGTCTCGGCGGCGGTCGTGGTCATGGTCATGGTGCGGGCTCCTCTCGGTCAGCTGATCTGGGCGGTGCGGGCGAGCTCGCTGAAGGCGGCGACGGTGGCCGGGTGGGCGGCTTCGTCCAGGACGTGGCGCTGCTCCAGGAGCGCGCCGCTGGCGGCCGGGGCGGCCAGCGTGTGCTCGGCCCAGAAGGTCAGGGCGGCGGCGCCGGGCTCGGCGAGGACGCGGTCACGGCGCTCGTCCCAGGCGGTGCAGTGCGTGCGGATCCGGGTCTCGCCCAGGGTGCGCACGCTGATCTGCCAGGGCGACTCGGTCCGGATGGCGAGGACCTCGTACACGTCGTTCCAGTAGCCGCAGCGGTAGATGCCGCCGACCTGCTGCGGGCCGAGCTGGCGGACGACGTAGCGGCGGTAGGCGGCCTGCTCGCGCCGGGCCTTGACGGTCGATCCGGTGGTGCTGGTGTTCTGCTTCATGACGGCCTCCGGCCGGGAAAAGTTCACGAGCGGGCCCGCTGCGCCCGGGCCGAGGTCCGGGGCGCAGCGGGCGCGGGGGAGCGGCGGTCGGTCAGCCGGCCGCGGGGATGCGGCAGCGGATCCGCTTGCCGATCGGCGAAGGCGTGACGGTCCAGCCGGGGGCGAGGATGTCGAGGAGGACCAGGCCGCGGCCGGACTCCGCCTCGTCGCTGTCGGGGGCGGTGCCGGTGCGGCGCGGGCCGGTGCCGAAGAGCGGGTCGTGGACGGTGACGACCGCGTCGTTCTCAGCGCGGTGGACCTCCACGACCAGCGGGGCGTGGGGCCCGCAGGCGCGCACCGCGTTGCCGAGCAGCTCGGACAGGACCAACTGCGCGGACTCGGCGGTCTCCAGGTCGACGCCGCGGGCGACCAGGACGGTCAGCGCCAGGGCCCGCACGGTCTGAACGGTGTCCTGGTCGGCCGTCAGGTGGGCGGTGATCCCGCCCAGGCGGTGCACCAGGTACAGGCCCGGGCGCGGGGCAGGCAGGATCGGCTCGGTCGCGGTCAGGTCGGGCGCGGTGCCGGTGCCGAAGACGGTGACGGCCATCACCGGCCACCTCCCCGGGCCCTGCGCAGTGCCTCGTCCATGTCGGGGTCGCTGTCGCCGGGCGCGGTGTTCAGCAGCGCGGGGCATGCGATGATGTTGTGCAGCAAGGTCGTTGCCTCCAGTTCAGGCGACGTGGACGGCCCCGGGAGAGCGAATCCCGGGGCCGTCGCTGTTGGCGGGGGGCGCGGTCCTGCCGTCCCCCCGCCGTCGCCGCACCGGGTTCCGGGGCGGCGGCGACGGGCAGCGTCGCAGGAGAGATGCGCTGATCAGGCAGCGGCGAGGACGGCCAGCCGACGGGGCCGGTAGCGGGGGCCCGAGCGCAGCGGGCTCGCGGCGGCGACCAGCCTGTCCTCGGTCGGGGTACGCCGCTGGTCGACGATGGCGGTGCCGGCCGGGCGCGGCTCCGGCGTGGTGAGCGCCCGGATGAGCAGCGGGAGCAGCTCGCGGGAGATGGTGGCGTAGCGCACGGAAAACCTCCGGGATGCGAAGCGGCGACCCGGAGATTCCGGGCCGCCGCGGGCTGATGGAGTGCTGTTCAGTTCTGGAACCGGGCCGGGCCCGGCGTGGTGCTAGTCAGGCGGAGAGCCGCTGGCGCTTCCGGATGGGGTTCTCGTCCAGCACGTCCTCCGCGCTGCGCACCGCGCCGATCGGGCGGGCTCCGACCGGCACCGCCGCGCCCTGGATCGGCTCGACGAGACGGCCGGTGATGTGCTGGGCCCGGCGGCGCTTCGCGAGCAGGAAGTCCACCTGCGCGTCCGGCCACTCGGCGGCGCGCTGCTTGAGCTGCTCCTTCGCCTGGCGGCGCTCGGCGAGCTGCTGCTCCTCCTCGCCCCGGGCCTGGGCGGCGCGGCGCTCCGGCTCCTGACGCAGCAGCTCGAGGTAGGTGACGGCCAGGCGCTCGCCGTCGGGGCAGTGCACGACGCGAAGCTTGCCGTCCTTCTTGCCGGTGGTGCAGGCCGCGCACCGGGTGCGGTGCGTCTCGTAGGTGCGGCGGGCGGTGTCGGCGGTCGGTGCGGCCGGGGTGAGCTGGTGGAGTGCCGGCGGCTTCGGGGTCGGCACCTTTCGCAGGACCTTGGTCGGCCGGCGGGCGGCGGCGTCGACGCTGGCCTCAACCTGCTGCTCCTGCAGCCGAACCAGCGTCACGTCGATGGTGACCAAGCGGTTGGAGTTGCTGCAGCGGCGGGCACCGGGGGTGCCGGCCTTCGCGGTGTGGTGCGGGGAGAGCTTCCAGCGCTTGGTGCCCTTGTCCAGGGTCAGCGGGCACCAGGTGTCGCAGGCCGGGCAGGCCAGGACCTCGGCGCGGTGGGTGAGCTGGACCATGGCGGGCGGGAGCTGCGACACCAGGATCGGCGGCTTGCTGGAGACGTTCGTCGTGCGGGTCCGGCTCTTGCGCTGCTGGGCGGTGGGGATCGCGGTCGAGGTGGTCATCAGGTGCTCCTCGTCTGTGCGGAGGGAGATGAGGGCCGCGTTGCGGTGCGCTCTCCGCTCCCCAAGCCGCACGGGAATCCCGGCGCCCTGGGGAGCGGACAGCGCATCAGCACTGCTGCGAGGCAGTCGCATGGGTTTGGTGGAGCTACCCGGCACCCGAATTGTGGGCGGCGACCTGCGGTTTCGTGCTGGCAGCGAACTTCACCAACTTCACTGGTGAAGTTCGTCACGGAATGAAGGTACGCAGCGACCCTCAGTCGAGTCAAGAGCTTCACTGGTGAAGTCTGAAGATTTTCACCAGTGAAGTAGCACCAGGATCACTGGTGAAATGTCGAAAGTGAGCTAACCTAGCGCCATGACGACACCGCCCGACCCGCGCCCGGCATCCCAACGGATCGCCGATGACCTGCGGGCTGCCATCGACTCGGGCGACATCGCCCCTGGCGAGAGGTTGCCGACAACCAGGCAGCTCGTCGCGCGCTACGGCGTCACGGCGGAGACGGTGCGGCAGGCCGTCCTGCGTCTGAAGTCCGCCGGCGTCGTCACGAGCCGTCAAGGCGGCGGCGTGTACGCGCGTGAGCAGCTGCCGCTGAAGCGCCTCGGCATCCAGCGCTACGACAAAGCCAAGTGGCGCGACCGGGGCGAAGTAGCCTTTATCGCCGACCGGGTCGTCAGCGGCCGCGAGTACAACCGGAACGACCAGACACAGGTGGTTTCCCGCCTCCCAGCGTCCCGGGCCGTCGCGGCGGGACTCGGCGTACCTGAAGGAACCGAGGTCGTCAGCCGGGCTCGCTTGGTCAAGGAGGCGGGGGTCCCTACGCACACGCTGACTAGCTACTACAAGGTGCAGCATGTCGAGGGCACACGATTGGAGGACCCCACCCCGGGTCCGGCAGGCAAAGGCGGCGGTTTCGGAGTGTTCCTCGAACTGGGCCTGGAACCACACCAGATGACCGAGGAGCTCTACGCGCGGATGCCGACGCCGGCCGAATCTGCGGAGCTCGAACTGCCTGCTGGGGAGCCCGTCATGGTGCTCCACCGAACGACTTACACCGCGGACGGCACTGTGATCGAGTACGCGGTCGGCGTGCACTCGGCCAGCCGCTTTTCGTGGGAGTACAACTTCCTCATCCCAGACTCTGCAGCAGGAGACTCGCATGCCCAGTGAAGCCCGCCCGCGCGCCATCGACACGGCAAACATTGCAACGCCTACAGACGTGCCGCCAGCCGCGCTCATCTCGATGGCTCACCGTCGAGACACCCACCTCGCGCGTGCGCTCGGTCGTCGGCAGGACCTCGGCTCCACGACCGCAGCCGACCCTCTCGCAGCTCTAGCGCTTGGGGTCGCGATCACTCGGGAGGTCCTGCAAGAGCAGCGCCTGCTCGTCCAGGCCGCAGTAGAGCGGGGATGTTCCTGGGAAGAGATCGGCTGCGCTTTGGATACACCTGCAGCCACAGTCAAGGATGCGTTCACCAGCTCGACAGACAAGCAGGCCAAGTGATGATGGACACGCGCACGGGCATCTCCCAGGGTGCCTGGGACGATGCGCAGTTGCTGTGGGACTACCACCAGCTTCACCACACGATTCGACCGTGCTCGGTGATCATCGGTCTGGGCAGCCACGACCTTGGCGTGGCCACGCACTCTGCGCAGCTCTACTTCGAGAAGATGGCACCGCTCATCGTCTTCAGCGGGGCCAACAGTCCGACCACCGTGGACCGCTTCCCCCGCGGGGAAGCGGTCCACTACGCGGAGCATGCAGTATCGCTCGGCGTTCCCCGCTCAGCGATCCTCTTGGAGACGCATGCGACCAACACCGCCGAGAACTTTCGGTTCTCGCGCGAGGTTCTGCAAGCTGCGGGTACACCCGTCACCTCCATCCTGCTCGTTTCGAAGCCGTACGAGCAGCGTAGGAGTCTCGCCACCGCAATGAAGACGTGGCCAGAGGTAGATGTGGTGTGCGCTTCTGAATCGATGACCCTGAGCGAATACGTGGACCGGATCGGAAGCGTCAAGACTGTCGTAGACATGTTGGTTGGAACTCTGCAGCGTCTGGTTGAGTACCCGAAGAAGGGGTTCATCGTCGACCAGGACGTCCCCGTCGAGGCTGTCAGCGCCTTCCAGCGGCTGCGAGACGGCGGGTTCGACAGCCGGGTGATCCGTCCAGCCCTCTGACGAATGAGGCATGACTTGTCTGACTGTCAGAGCTTCGTCATCCGCGACACCATGGAGGCGGCATGAGCACCACGCGGCACGACGCCCAGCTCGTAATCGTCGGTGCCGGCCCCGCCGGATGCTCAGCTGCCCTGATGGCTGCGAGCCTCGGAATCACGAGCATCGTCATCGAGGCCACTGGTGAGGTCGGTGGGGAAGCTCCCCCTGATCAAGGGCCCAAGGCTCGGGAGCCAAAGCTGCCCTGGCCGACTACTACCGTGCCACGACCGCCGGCGGGAGGGCGTGATGCCTGGGCCTGGACAGCAGAAGGAACAGTCGTAACGACCACGAACCGCACCGACTGAGTCTGGCTGGAGCTGAAGATGAATGATCGTTGGGTCAGTTCACGGGTACGGCCCGAGATGGCGGTGTACGCCATCGGCGAGGACAACGGGTCCGGCCTCGTCAAGATCGGGCGCTCGATGGACGCCAACGCACGAGCCCGGCAGCTGCAGACAGGATCACCACACCAGCTGCAGGTACTCTGGCAGCACTCAACGCTTGATCCCGATCTTGAGGCCAAGCTTCATCGCCACTTTCAAGATCGACGCCTCAAGGGAGAATGGTTCGATTTTGGGCACAGCGACTGGCGAAGGGCCCTAGACGAGGCCGCCGCTGAGCTTGAGGCCATTCCTGATGCACCCGTGATGCCTCACCAGAGGGTTTCGATCGCGCCGCCCCCGAGGCCCTGGCGCAACCACCACTTCCATGACGGGGAGCCGGCTTGGTCCCTTGCGGGGCATGGCATGGGCACCCGGTGCCTCTGTGGGCACAAGGCTGCGCTCCACGGTGATGATGAGTCACATAGTTGTGGAAACCCGATCCCGGGATGGGGCGCAGAAGTGCTCTGCGAATGCCTGGGCTTCAGGAGCACCTCTGCATGGACCCCAGCGATTTGGACACGAGATGCCGAGGACTGCGCCACGTGTGCTTCGTAGAAGGCCTGTCGGAGCGTCACTGCCACCCTGCCTCAGTTCGACACGGAGGGTGGGGACGTGCGTGCGGGCTGCTGTGGGGGAGTAGTCTGGTGCCGCACTTGATCGTCACAAAAGAATTCGCCGCCCGGACCTTAGGCAAGTCCGAGCGGCGCGAATGGATCGGCGCCCCCTGGCAGGGGCCCTCTCCGTGGTCAGACCTGAAGACTAGGAAGGTCGACGTAATGCAGCGTACCCGTATGCGCCCCAAAGCACACAAGCGGCGCCCCGCCGTGGACGCGATCCGAGATGGATCGCTCCGGCGGGGCGCCGTCGTGTCTGTGTGTGGATACACCTCGCCCCCGGAGGGGGTTGAGATGACGTAGTCGTCGGGGCGGCTGCCACCCCCGCCAAGGGGTTCCACCGCCCGGCCGCAGCCGATGACGCCAATCATCAGGATCTACGGCCCCACTTCACCGCCACCGAGCGCCAACTCGATGGCGAGGGCCCAATCTCCGGCTACCTACCGGTTGATCAGGCATTTCAGGTTCTCCCAAGAACCGCAACAGACACCGAGGGCGCCCTTTGCGTGCCCACCTATCACTAGGAGGCTCTGCCATTTTGCAGCAGCCCTGCTCGGGTTGCCAGCCTTGCCGTACCCGGAGTGCCGCTGCCGGCACCAGCGGGTCCGGTTCGGCCAGCGCCCCGTGCACACAGTCAGGCACGGCCGATTCCGCTTCCCGCCTGGGATCTGGCGGTGATCCAACCGCCTTGGCAGCAGGCGACGCCGCCGCATCGTCGCTCCGGGATGTGACGCACATCACTCGATTGGGTGATGTGACGGAGGGTGCTTGGAAGGAACGTTCTCTAGCTTCGGCTGCGCCGTTCGTTCCCGGGCAGCGCCAGGAGTCCGCCTATGTCCCCGCGAGGGCTTCGAGGGCTGCCGCGAAGTTCGTTCCGTGCTCGGCGGTCCTGCCGGCGCTGATGGTGCCGGAGGCGGAGCAATGGGTGCGGTCGACGCGGGGCCGGGTCGCGCCGGATCCGTACACCTGGAAGCAGGCCGTGCACTGGGTGGTCGGGTCGGGCTTGTACGTGCCGGCCTGGGAGCACGGCCCGAAGGCGATGGGTCGTTCGACGGTGCTGGTGGCCCAGGAGTTGGCCGCGCTGTCGCCTTGTCGACCGGGTGTGGACTACTTGATGCGCAGGCTGCGGCTGTCTGAGCGGACGGTGCAGAACCATTTGCGGATGCTGCGCGAGGCCGGCCTGCTGGCCTATGTCGCCATGGGCACACGGCGGCGGGGCGCGAAGCCGCAGGCGTCGGAGTTCGCGCTGGTGATCCCGCCTCAGTTCGACCAGGCACTGGGGATTCGGACGGTTGGCGAGGGCTCTCGACGGCGGGTGGTCGGGATCGCCGAGGCCGGGCGCGCGGTGATAGCGCTGCTCGGCAAGCGGGCCTCGCGCAAGGTCCGGGCTGCCCGGGCGAAGACGTCCTCGAAGAGCGCCGCCAAGGGTTCGGTGACGGCTTCTCAGGCACTCGCTGGCCCCGTTTCGTCACAGGTGTCACAGGCCGCTGAGAGCGCCTCAGGAGCCGACTGCCGTTGCACCCCAATGGAGGGTGGTTGCTGTACTTCTTCAACCGACCGTTCTACCCACCTCCCCTCTGAGAGCAAGCTCGATGCCGGGACTGACGATTCCTCCACCCCGGGCAAGCAGCAGTGGCGGGAGCGGGCGGGCAAGCCGAAGCGGCGCGTCCTGAACCGGGTGGGTCGGCGCTACCAGCTGGCGTTCGAGCTGATCCAGCGGGTGCCGTGGCTGTCGAAGGCGACGGTGGCGCGGGTGGCCTGGGTGACCCGGGAGCTCGCGGATGCCGACTGGACCGTGAACGAGGTGCTGGCTTGGCTGGACCTGCGGCAGGAGCCGGACCGGGTCCGGCGCCCGTCGGCGTTCCTGGCCGCCCGGCTCCGCGGCGCGCTCGCCACCGGCGACACGGCGGACAAGCGGCGGCGCCTGGCGGAGGCCTGGCTGGACAACCGCCGCGCCACCGCCGGCCGACACCAGGAATGGGAGGGCACCTGGGCGCAGCCGCGCAGCCAGCACGTGCGCAACCTGGTCACCCGCGCGGTGGCCGGCTGCGCCCTGTCCCCCGGCGAGGAGGCCAACGCCACCGAGCACAGCGAGGACGACCCCGGCCAGCTCCTGGAGGACCTGACCCGCGAAGAGGTGCGGCACCTGCGCGACCTGGCCCAGCACCACCCGGACCTCGTGCTGACGGCGATCGAGTCGCAGGGCGAGGACTACGCGCGGCGCCTGTACACCAACGCGGTCGTCGACAAGCTGCTCTCCTTCCAGGCGAAGGCCCCCGTGTACGGGTCGCGGATGGTCGTCCACGGCGGCTGGGGGCAGGCATGACCGACCAGCTCGCCACCGTGATGGACGACGTCCTCGAGCAGCTGCGGCACCCCGAGCAGGCACCGGCTCCGTCGCAGGCCACCCCAGAGCCGGACCCAGTTCCGGAACTGGAGCTGTGCGGTGCGGACCTGGCCAGGCTCGCCCTCAACGCGGCCCGCCAGGCCGCCCGCAGGAACGGCGTCGACCAGCTCGCGGCCAAGCGCGCCAAGACCACCGTCCGGGTTCGCCGGACCGACGGCCGCGACCCGATCGGACTTGGCGGCGCCCTCCAAGCCCTGATGGCCGACCGGGCCTGGGACCTGCCCGTGGTCGGCGGCAGCGTGCTCGCCGACTGGCCGACCATCGCCCCCGAACTCGCCGGCCACGTCCAGGCCGTCGCGTTCACCGCGGCCACCGGCCAGCTGGACCTGCGCCCCGCCTCCCCGGCCTGGGCCACCCAACTGCGCCTGACCTCCACCGCGTTGCTCGCCCGAATCAACGCCCACGCCGGCACCGGGGCGGTCCGCTCGATCCGCGTGCTCGCCCCGGCCACCGTCGCGGCCGCCGAACCGAGCATGCCGGCGGTGCCGAAGAGCCCGGCCCCGGTGGTGGCCGAGGCCGCGCAGCCCAGGGAACGGTGCGCCAGCTACCAGCGCGCTATGGTCGCCCACCGCCAGGCCCAGCCCGACCGGCGCCCGGCGGCGAACATCCAGCAGGCGATCCAGCGGCAGGACCAGGCCCTGGCCGCTCACCGGGAGCCGGAGCAGGCGTTCCGTCAGGCGCTGGACCACCAGGCCGAGCTGCGCGACCAGGCCAACCGGGCCGCGACCACGGACAGCTCCCACACCCGGGCGCTGCGCCGGGCCCGGGCAGAGCGGGCGGGCGCCGTCCCGCTGCGCACGGCCCTCGCTGCCCCGCAGCGAAGCGGTGCCGCGTGACCGTGGCGGCCGGTCCGCCGTACCGAATGGGCACGCCGCTCCGGCGGGCGATTTGCGCATTGCCCCGCCTGGGGCCCCGGCTCGGTGACACGATGAGATGTCCATGGTCAGGCACCTGTTGGGGGGTTGTCGTTGCCGGGTGACAAGCGCCGTATTCAGACGGCGGTGCTGGGCGGCGCGGAGTCGGAGGAGCCGCTGCTCCTGCCGCTCGAGGCGATCGAACTGGAGGCTTTCCGCCAGCGGCACGTGGAGGACACCTTCTGGTGCGGGCTGCTGCTCGGCGGCTGCGGCACCCAGCTCACCACCAAGCTCTACACCGACCGGGTCTGCCACTTCTCCCACCTGCCCGACCCGACCGGCCTGCACGTGTGCGAGCGCCGGGCCCGGGGCGTGGGCAGCGCCGACCACCTCTACGCGAAGTCCGCCGCCGCAGCCTGGCTCCGCGACCAGGGCCACCAGGGCGCCGTCCACCTGCGCGAACCGCTCGGCTCCGTCGTCGACGTCACCTTCGAGCACCAGCCCCGCGGGCTGCGCCTCCACCTGGACGACACGGTGGCACCGGTGTGGGACGACGAGACCATGGAGCCGGTTCTGGGCGTATCGGTGCCGGTCGACGACGCGACGCTGGTGCGGCGCTGGTACGTCCACCGCATCCGGCTCGAAAGCCAGGGGACCGCCCGCGACGTGCGCATCGGAACCGAGGCGTTCGCCCGTCCGACCCGGTGGTTCACCCTCCAGGAGTGCAGCATCACCGAGCGGGGCCTGAGCACGCCCGCAGTCGAGGAGATCTCCGCCGCCCGCCGCGTTCCCCGATCAGGTGGCACCGGATACCGGCCGGCGGTGGGGGCACCCAACACGGCGGCCCGCGCCAAGGCGCTGCTGCGCCGCCTCGCGGAGGGCCGCAAGCTCGAGTCGGTGGTCCTCGTCACCAGTGTTGTCGAGGAGATCCGTGCCCTGGGCCCGCTCGACCCGCCGACCCGCTCCCAGGTTGACCAAGCCCTTCAGGACCTGGATCAGTGGTTCACCGTGCAGGCGAAGGCCCGCCGGGACCTGTTCACCCGCATCGAACAAGCCGTCCAGGACCAGGACACCGCTGAGGTGCGCCACTTGCTGCTCCTCGCCAACGTCAAGGCCTCCCACGAACGCACCGTCGACGAGGAGGCGGCCCTGGTGGCCGCCGCCGAGCACCTCGCCGCCGTTGCCGCACGCCGCCGGGCGGCCCCACAGCCAGGGTTGCCCACCTCGGTCGTGATCGCCCGTCACCGGGCGGGAAGTCTGCTGGACGATCTCGAAGGCCGGCGCTCCATGGAGACGGCTGAGCTGCGCGCACTGGTGGACGCACTTGTCCAGGAAGCGGCCACGGCCGGCGACGCGCTCAGCCCCGAGGACCAGGCGCTCGTCCAGCGCTGGGTCGCCCGTGCCGGCAGCAACCGGGCTGTCGCACGGGCCGCCTCCCGGGACCGACCGGTGAGCTACCCGTGGAGCATGCACGATAAGGTCGCTCGCCGTTTTTGGATCGCGCGTTCGTGCCCTCGGTGCGGCGCGGAGGCCGGGCAGGACTGCCAGGCAGCCGAACCGTGGCGCCGGGGGCCCCACGAAGAACGGACCCAGCTGATCCTCGACGAACGAAAGGCTCGCCAGCGGCGGGGAACCTGCCCGGTCTGCGGTCGGCCCCCCGGCGAAGCGTGCGCCACGACGAACGGAGGCCCGCACCCCGCGCGCATGGCCCGCAAGAACAGGGCCAGCAGCAGTTAAGCGACTCCCATTACGCCCCCTGACGCCGTCCCTCTCGCGCCCGTCCCTCCCGGCGGGCAGCCGACAACGGTTGAGCGGCGTGAAGAAGCGGGGCCTTCCCGTAGCGCCTGATCAGCTGCTGGCGGGGAGAACCTGCCACCCAGCGGTGAGTGCTCCGCCGGCGACCTGGCGCAGGCCCCACCCGGCGCGGACGCGGGGGTAGCAGCACCGGTGCTGCTACCCCCGGGAATCAGGCCGCTGCGGCGGGTGTTCAATGGCCCGGTCACCGCACGCTGAGCTGGGAGGACGTCACCGTGGGACGCAAGAAGCCGAGCAAGCCGCGTCGGGAGCGCGCCGCCGCCGGATACACCCTCCAGCAGCTCCAGCCGCCCGGCTACGACCGGTGGATGACCCCGGCCGCTGACCTCGACCCCGAGCGAGCCGCCGCCAAACCCGGCCTCTCCGCGCAGGCCCTCGATCTGATGCGCCGTCTGGTCCGGCTGCGCCCGATCTACGGGCCGAAGATCCCGGTGCAGGCCGTCCAGCTGGACGTGGCCCTCGATGGCGGGGCCCTGCGGCTGCGCCGCCCGGACGGCAGCATCAGGAACCTGCCCGCCAGCAAACTCGCGGCCATGCTCGGCGGCGCGATGGAGCCGGCGGACGTGCGGGGCGCGGTCCACGAGCTCCACGCAGGCGGCATGCTGCTGGTCGAACCGGACGGCGAGGACGACACCGTGCTGCGGGTAGTCGTCGGCAAGCCCGCCAAGCCCGGCGACCCGTGGCTGTTCGGCGGCGACATCGCCAGCGACCTGGTGCCCAAGGCGTGCATCCCCGGCGACCCGCGGACCCTGGGTGCCGACAGGTTTGCCGCGCTCGCATACCTGCGCTCCCACCTGGCCGAGGGCACCGTCGGCACCGCCGAGGAGTACGCCACCTTCGAGGGCGTCGGCTCCGTCGAACGCGCCCAGGAGCTCTTCGACTCGGTCGCGGACCTGGTCGACGTCCGCGGCTGCCCGGCCTGCCCCACCGCCCACCTTTGCACCCGCGACCCCGAAGCGCTGCCGGCCTGACGCACTCCGGCTGGCAGCCACAACCCCGTGGCGTGAGGCGAGGTTGCAGCGATCTGTTTTACGGCCGTAAAACAGACCCGACCTCAGCCTGTGTCATCTGTATCCCGATGACCGTGTTTTCCCTGGTGGAGGGGTGCGCCTGTATCTCCTGTGTCAGCTGTGTCAGGGCCGCCGCCGTCTGGCCAGTCGGGTGGGTCACCCGGCGTCCGCGCTGTTCGCGGCCGCGGTGGCGGTGCGGCCGACGGTGGTGGCGGCGTTCAGCTCGTCGGCGAGCAGGGTGAGCTCGCGCGGCAGGTCGCCGAGCACGCAGCCCGGCATGGCGGCCGCGAGCGCGCAGACCGCGACCAGCGGCATCCGCTCGCCCGGGGCGAGGTCGGGCAGGGTGCCGGTGTAGGTGGCGCCGAGCAGCACGTCCGCAGCCAGCGAGTAGCGCAGCTCCTCGGCCAGCTGCCCGTCGCCGCCGGGGATCACCTCCTGGTGGCTGGCTCGCTCGATCCCTGCGGCCGCGTGCTCCAGGGCCCGGGCGTGGCGCTCGTCCTCCTGGCGGCCGGCGAGCTCGCGCACCCACCTGGCCGCAGCCTCCCCGGCGTCGCGGCCCCGGTGGAGCGCGGTAGCTGAGCGGGGTCGAGCGCCTGGTCGTCGGGCCCGGAGTCGGGCTCGTCCTCGGCCGGGTCGGTCGGGCAGGGGCGGCCAGGACAGAGGAAAGGTCGTTATGCCGGTGCAGCCGCCTGCCGGGCCGGACGGTCACGGGGTGCAGCAAGGCCGGCCTTGCTGCACCCGGGCACGCTGCTGCTCCTCGTGTAGCAAGGCGACCCTTGCTACACGCTGCTGCACTTCCGGTGGTGCAGCAGCAGCGCGTGTTGCACCACCGGGTGCTGCGACTGCGACGGCCCGCGCAACCGCCCCGACCGCGATGCGCAAGGGCGGGTGCGGACCCTGCGGACCGGGTGCGAAGCCGCAGGTGGGGGCGGTGCGACGGGGATCGCAGCCGCAGGTGCCGCAGGCCTTCGCCGGGTGGCCGGCCGGGCCGGTTGCGCACCGGCCCGGGCGCGGGCCTTCCGCCGCCGCGGCCTGCAGCAACACGTACCCATGCTCGGTCGGCTCGTGCATCACAGTCCCACCCTCGCCTCGCTCGTCGTATAGTCCGCCTTCGATCATGCTCACGCGCGGCGCCCGGTGTCCGAGGTTCTGCCGGATCGGTCAACGGCGATTGCGCTCGGTGGCCCGGTCCGGGCACACTGGACCTCACGTCCGGCGTGCCCGGACGCGCAGAACACCGAAACCGGATCACACCGGAGGCGTAGCAGGTCAATGGAAAGGCTATTTAGTACCCCGTATTCTTAGAACGCATCACGTTCTCGGGGCTGCTCGAAAATAGCCAGACAAGACCTCCGTCGGAGATGCCCGGAAAATCGGGAGAATCCCCAAGGAAAATCTCAGAAAAACCAGCCCCAATTCTTGGAATTCCGGGGCCAGCTCGCCATGCCCTGAACCGTCCCGCCCTCGGCGGGTGCTCCACCAGGTCCGGATGCCGTACCGCGGCATGGGCCGCAAGCGCCGCACTGTCATCGTCGACCCCGGGCCGCTCCGGGACGTCAGGTCATGGTGCGGTGGGGCCGCACCATGCCGGAAAGGCCTGGTCGTGAGCTCTTCCGCCCTCCGCCCGTTGGCAGCAGGAGCCGCCAGCGTGCCCACCGCACTCACTGGCGCCCCCTGGTGGGCTGTACTCGCTGCAGGCACCCTCGCCGCCCTCTCCGTACCGCTGACCAGCCTGCTGCGCGGCATGCTCCGAGACCGTCGTGAGGGACGCCTGGACGATGCGTTCATCGAGATGGTGCGGGAGATCGGCGACCCTGAAAAGCAATCCCAACTGATCATGCAGTATCGGAACCAGGCCTACGCGATAGAGCCGACCGGGCCACCAACACCACCCGCGACAGAATCGGCGGAGTAGGGCGGGAGGAAAACGCCGGGGCCCCACCCCGGCTCATCGTCACGCCTGGAGATTTCCTCAGCCGGGCGCCTCCGGCCCGCAGCGCCGGACCGCCGGAGCCCGCGGCGCGGAAGCCACCGCACCATCACCATCTCGTGCACCTGCAGCCATGCCCGACCAGGCCGCCGCCGCAGTGGCGAGCAGGTCAGCCACAGGCCTGGGCGCGCCCCCAACGGGTGACGATCAGTGCTTCGTGGACGCAGGAGCACTATCTCTTGACGCATGATCACTTCTCGTGGGTGGCTGCGCGCCGCCACCACCCTCGCCGGCCTCTCCGTCGTTCTCCGCCCTGCCGCCCTGCCGGCCAACGCCGCGCCGGTGCTCGCCGCCTGAGCCCCGCTGGCCGAGCACCGCCAACTGCCTGAGCCGCCAGCGGCCGAGCAGGTCCGCGCGGAGGTGGGCGACCTGGTGGTCGAGGCACCGCACTCCGTCCTGCAGCGCGATGGCCAGGACGTCGTCACTGACAACCAGTGCCGCGCGGTGTCCGGGACCTGGACCTCCCCCTACGACGGCAAGGTCTTCACCTCGGCTGGTCAGCTCGACGTCGACCACATGGTGCCGCTGGCCAACGCTTGGCGCAGTGAGTAGGCGGAGTTGCGCCTGACGCATCAACTCCGCACGCGGTGGGCACGGCTTTGACCTGGTCCGACAGTCTCGGAGGTGGCTGCGTAGGTGAGACCTGGCTCTGGCACGTTCTAGGTGCCGCAGCCCGGACCGGCCGGGGCAGGCCGTAAGGCGCGCACCGGCTTTCGGCCTGCCCAGCATGCGAGCCAGGCTCTCGTCGGATCTGGCGGGTCGTCAGTAGACTCCGTCGCTATGACCGGGCGACGACAGGGAAGCCTTCAGACGGACGAACGCGCCGACGATGTGGAGGAGCACCCCGACCCTGCAGGCGAGGCGCTTGGGATCGCGGGACATTACATCGTCTGTGGAGCGTCGGCTCTCGCCTATGAACTGGTGATCGAACTGGTCCGGCGATACGACGTGTCCGTCGTCGCCATCGTCCCGGACCCGGAGCGGGACCATGCCCCCCGCATCGCGCAACTTCCCAGGGTGGTGGCGGTGCTCCGCTACGGGGCCGTCACCGATGAGGCGCTCACAGCGGCCAGGATCGAGGACGCGGCGGGCGTTGCGATGGTTGGCCACAGTGACGAGGAGAACTTTGCGGCCGCGACGGTGGCCAGCCGTATCCAGCCACGGATCCGCATCGTGCTCAGGCTCGATGATCCCCATCTCGGTAGGCTCGCCCGACAGCTGTCAAACAGTTGCACTGTCCTGTCTGACGCTGACCTGGCGGCTTCGAGGATGGCCCGCCGCGTTCTGGAACTGCCGCAAGAGGTGGAGGTGGAGGGCCGGATCCTTACGGTCGACGTCCGAGCGTATGACGACGACGGCCGCGATGTGCTGGCCGTCCTCGCGGACCGCATCGACGACGAGGATCGGCTCCGCCTCTTTCCACTGCCCCCGGCGCACGCGAGTGAGTTCATCTGGCTGGCACGGAGGTTTTCGGCAGATGAACACGAGGTCCCGGGCAGGCATGCGGACACACGCGCTCTCGTGCTCGTGTCGTTCCCGACCGACCGCATCCATGGCATCCCACTGCGAGTGCGGCTTCGCCTTGTGCTGTGGCGCTGGGTCGGGGTGGTGGGCAGGGGCCGGCCCCAGCTGACCGTGTTGGTCGCGCTGCTGGCGATCTTGCTGGGCACGGTAGCCGCGCTCGACGGGCTGGCTGGCCGAGTCATCGGTGGTGTCGCATTCGCGGCCGGCGGATTGCTGTTGTCGCGGGCGCTCGGCCGGTATTCGCGCGGTGACCGCGGCACAGAGGTGACGGCAGGGCTGCGCGACCACGTCATCGTCGTGGGGTTGGGCAGGTTGGGCGGGCGGGTGGCCGCGCAACTCCAGCGCATCGGGGTTCGCGTGGTCGGCATTGAACCAGATCCCGCTGCCTCTGGGATCGAGGAGGCACGCGCGCTGGGCATTCCCGTGCTGGTGGGCCCTATGCCTTTCGACACCCAGCTGGGGCAAGCGCGGATCTCCCGCAGCCGCTCGGTGGTGGCACTGACTGGTACGAGCGAGGGCGACTGGGAAGTGGCACTCAAGGTACGCGAGCTCGGCCAGTACCAGCGGATCGTCACCGGGCACCCCGTTCCCGAGGTGTGGCTGAGCGGGCAAACCCGGGTCGCGTCCGGGACGATCGCATTCCTGTCGGCACCCGTCTTCGCGGCGGCCCTGGTCGGCAACCCGGTGCTGGGTACGTTTACGGTCATGGGGCGTCCGCTGCTGGTCGTCGAGATCGGCGCAAGCGGGCACCTGGCGTTGGCGGGGCGCACCCCCCGAGAGATTGAGGAACCCAACGACGCGCGGATCATCGCGCTCCGATCAAGACGCGCGGAGACGGTCTTGCGGTGGGGCTACAGCGACCGGGACCGACGGCTCGAGGACGGCGACCGGGTGATGGTGGTGGCCACCCCCGCCGGACTGACGCGGCTGACGCAGAAGGGGCAGGCCCACATCCCCTCGGATCCGGCCGAGAACCAGGATTCAGCGCCGCCGACGGAGGGCGCGTGGCACCGGATCTGTTCGGCCGGAAAGCCGTTCGGTGTGGCTCTCACCGCAGCGGCGGCACTGTGGCTTGCCTTGGGGGTGCTGCCATCCGGCGTGCCGTGGCAGGCGGGTGTCCTGAGTGCGCTGGGGATCGCCACGGCTGTTGCGCTCGCGGTCCGACCTCTGCCCCGGAGGGCCGCATCGCCGTCCTTCGAGCAACGACTAGCCGAGGCCTACCGCGGTCTCGGGCCGCCACCCGGCCCCGGCTCGGGTCCGACCAGGCACAACTCGTCCGACAACTCCGGTCCAGAGAGGCAGAGCCAGTGAGTGCGCGCGAGGAATCGGCTGCAGTGCCGTCCCCCGCCCCGAACCCGGACATCGGCGCCTGGGACAGACTGCCGGCAGTCGAGCAGGCGGAGCGGTGGGAACAGGTCGTCCCGGGCAGCGCGGCTCGGATGGTCCGTCAGATTGAGGCGGATCTGGCCCATCAGCGCCGACTGGCTACCCTCCAGATGGTGTTGCAGGCCATCGGTTCGCTGATCGGGGCCGGCGCCGTCGTTGCCTACGTCTGGATCGCGAAGTCCTACCTTGATCACGGCGAGGCCACTGCCGGGGCCGGCATCCTCGGCAGCGGAGCAGTGGGCGTAGCCGGAATCTTCGTTGGACGGAAGATCGGTAGGGGGACTGATACTCCACCGTAGATCAGGGAATGGGGCGGTTGGGGTGAGCCTGTAGCAGCCCGAGTGGTTCGCCGCCCTGGACGGGTGGTGGCTGGCGGCGGTGGGGTTGCCGAGAAACTGACCACACGGTCAGCATCGTCGTGATCTACCTCGGCCGGATCGGCCGACCACCGAGCGGGCACCTTGTGGCCGGTCCCGTCGTGGCGGCGGTGTACTCGTTCATGGAGGGTGTTCTTCGGTGAATTCGGGGGCCGATTCGGCGAGTCTGGGAGCCACTGATCGGGTGACTTGCCGGACTTGGGCGGAGTGTCCGCAGGAGGCTGGGCCAGGGCACCGATAGCTTGTGGCCGCGCGCCCGGGCAGCCTCCCTGACTAGATGCGGCCGGGGCCCGCGTCGATGTCGGGAACGCCTGGTATGTATGCGCGATGGACATTCAGGACGACCGGTTCGACTGGATCGATGAAGAGGAAGGGTTCTACCCGGTCCTCACGCTTGTCGAGGGTGTTGCCGAAGACGAGGTGATCCGGCGGTTCGGAGGCGACCCCAGGAGCGCGCGCCTTCTGGTGGCTGACGAGATCTACGATCTTCAGCCGGGTCATCAAGGCCACCGTGGCCACGTGAGTGTCGGCACCGTGGGCGGGGTGGTCTTCGCCTTGGAGGTCGTCGGCTCGACCGGAGCGGTGCCCGGTGTTCTGCGTGACATGTCTCGCGGGGGCAGGTGCTTCGGGCTCCTGCTCGGCATCAACGGCGACGACTCCGTGCAATACGCGGTCGACGGCGACCTCGTCGTCCACGAGGAACCCTACGGACCTGTCACGCCGTTGCGAGAAGGCGACGTCCGTTGGAATCCCGCCTGGTGCACTGGCCTGGTCGATGTCGAAGACTCAACCGAGTTCTGGGGGCCGAAGCTGTTCCTCCTGGCCGAGCGGGTGATGGGCGTGACCATCGAACGGTCGTGGTTCAGCCGACCGCTGAGAACCGCGGAGATCCCCTACTCCGGGATCTTCATGAACACGCCTGCATGGGACATCCCGTGAACGCCAAGCTCTGCTCCCCCACCTGATCAGCGCCGGAGGGCCGGGCCCGGGGGGGCGGCCCTCCGGCGACCTGAGAGGCCCTCAGAGCGCGCTGGGCAGTGCGCCCACGCCCGGGCCGAACCTCGGTGTTGGAGTTCAGGTTCGGCCCGTCAGACGTTGGCAGACTGCGGTTGCAGCATGGCAGGATCGCGTCTCGCGAAACCTGACTCGATCTAGGGTCGGGAGGGGGCGTCCGCGTCTGCATGTCCAAGTTGCGGGCCGCCCAGTGGATCTGCGATCAGAGCCAAGCTAAGGAGTGATGGGCTGATGCGCGTCGTTCTCCTCCAACCACCAGTGTTCAGGCGGGAAACTCCGGCCGCTTCGCTGGCTGAGGGCCTGGCAGTGCCGCAGATCCACTTCGGCGATCTCATGCGCACTCACCTCTCCCAGGGCACCGAGCTGGGAATCCGAGCTGCCGAGATCATCAACTCCGGCAGACTGGTTCCGGACGAGATCATCACCGCGATCATCCGGGACCACCTGCACCGGGTGACCGATCCGGGTTTCCTCCTCGTTGGATACCCGCACAGCGTCGCCTTGGCGCTCGCTCTGGATGAGTTGCTCCGCGAGCTCGGCAAGCCCCTGGACGGCGTTCTGCACCTGCATCTTCCGGGAGAGGAGAAGGAGCGCCACGTCCGTCACCTGGCGGGCCGCCGCCTCTGCCGCAACGACCAGACCCACATCTTCGAGCCATCGGTGGATCATCTCCTCGTCGAGGACGTCTGCAACGTCTGCGGCGGTGAGCTCTATCAACGCGGGAACGACAACGAGAACAGCATCCGCGGTCGGTTCAGGTCCTACGAGGCGATGCTGGAACCCATCACCCAGCACTACGCCAGGCAGCATCTCCTCGTCACGGTCAAGGCTGTCGGCACGTTCGACGAGATAGCCAGGAGCGGGCTCACTGCGCTCCGGGAGCACGGTCCCCGGCCCTACTCAGGGCCAGCGACGTCCTAGAGCCCGGCTGCCAAGGATCGGACACAGTTCCCAGGAAAACGTTCGGAGGACACGAGCGTGGAACGCCGCAGCCTTGCAGGTCATGGCGATGCCGTTGGACAGCGAAACGCGGAACCTACACGCCCGCCTGGGACATCCCCTGACCGCCGAACTCCACGGCCGCTTGGACAACCGAACGCCGAGGGGCCGGTACGCGTGGTGCGCGTACCGGGCCCTGGGCTGCCGGCTCCGCTCGCCCCGACGTCGGCTCGTGGCGTCCGTCGTGGGGCGGGGTGGCTGATCGGCGGGTGCGGCCGATCCTGGAGCTGTGGCTGATCAGTAGTTGTGGTGGATCTGCCAGTAGGCCCAGGCCTGGTTGGGGCTGCCGTAGCGGCCGTTCATGTAGTCGTAGGCCCACTTGATCTGGGTGCTGGCGCTGGTCTGCCAGTCGGCGCCGGCGGAGGCCATCTTGTTGCCGGGCAGGGCCTGGCCCAGGCCGTAGGCGCCGGACGAGGGGTTGGTCGCGGTGACGTTCCAGCCGCTCTCGTGGGAGATGATCTGGTCGAAGGAGGCCAGCTGGTTGGCGGGGACGATGCTGGCGGCCAGCGACTGCGGGGTGGCGGCGGAGGCGGCGGTGGGGGCGATGGCGGCGCCGATCGCGACGATGCCGACGGCGGTGGTGAGCAGGGCGGCGGACTTGCGCATGCGGGTGGTGATCACGGGCATGTGGAGTTCGACCTCAATCGTGTGGGCGCCTGCTCCCGCGCTGTGGCGGACCCGGTTGGTCCGGTGGGCGGGTGTCGGCACGGGGGCGGTCACGTGGGGCGAGCGCCCGACGGGAGTCGCGGCGGTGGATCGGACCATCGCCGCAGCTGGCGACTGAGCCATTGTTAGCGGGGTGGGTGGCGGGTTCCAAGGGGTGCCTGCTACGACGCGGCGTCGTAGCAGGCGGAGCCGACGCGCGCTTGCGGGAGGGGGGTCCAGCACTCGTCGCCTAGGCGGTCGGACTCGGCCGAGCGCGACCGTTATGAGCGATTTGCGCCGGTTTACCCCGCGAAAACGGCGGAGACTCGGCTGCGAGCAAGCGAGCGCCGCAGCGGCGGCGACCAAGTGAACGAGCGCGGCGGACGCGACTGGCTAGCGGCCTACTAGGAAGGGTAGGAGGCGCTCGGGGCGCGTGAGCACCATCACGAGCCACACCCGTCCAGCACCCCCGCCAAGGGGATCCAGCTCACATCACGGTGACTGTCAGCTACCCGCGGGTGACGCCTGCGCATGTTCGGCTGTCAGCCGGTCGCCCAAGGCCCGTGGACCGCCCACACAGTGACTGAGGAGGGACGGGAGTCGATCCCCCGATTCGGATGGCGGGTGCGTGCCGTTGGTGTCGGCTGCGCACACCTGGCGGAGCTTGGCGGCGACGCCGCGGGTGGTGGGCATCGGGGACGGTGGTGGCGACGACCTCGGTGGCCAGGACGGTCAGGACGTTCCCGGTGCGCGACAGCAGACGCGCGCGATCCGCGCAGCGCCAGGCAGAAGTCCTGTAGCCGTCGAGTTTCGGTTCGCACCAGGTCCCGGTGAGGTCCTCGGCGGGCGGGGCCTGCTCCGGGGTGGGGCGGGCCAGGTCGCTGGGTGGGCGTAGGACGAGTGGGTCCCGGCCGGCCA
>NZ_BAAALF010000035.1:0-43989 GCF_039528135.1 Kitasatospora nipponensis
GGCCCGCCCCCGGGCGCCCGCCCCGGCGCTCGGCGAGCGGGGGTCCGGGTCCGAAGCGGCCCGCAAGAAGCGCGCATGGAACCGCCGGTGGCGTCCTGTCCTGGGGACGCCCCCGGCGGGGGGTGACGAGCGGCCGACCCTCAGCGGTCGCTCGCCGGTCTGTCAGGCGGTGCCCGGCCTGCGGGTCGCCTCGATGGGGTGCGCCGTCCCCGGCCCCGTCAGGGCAGGGGGCCGGGGACGGCGCCGGCCGGCTCGCTGCGGGCGGCGCGCCGACCGGCTCGGGTGCGTCAGCTGCAGCTGACGCCGGCCGACTTCCACGTGGTCGGGTCGACCATCGTGGTGGGCGCGAAGGCCTCCTTGGGGAAGTCCTTGCTGTTCTTGAGCTTGTCGTACATGGTCTGCACGGCCAGGGCGCCGACGTCCTTGCCGTTGATGAACAGGGCGGCCTTCATGCCCGACGGCTTGTCACCGCTCCAGTCCTTGCAGGCGAGGTAGGCACCGAGGCCGACGCCGATGACGTTGTCGGCGCTGATCCCGGCGTTCTGCATCGCGGTCACCCCGCCCTGGACGTTCTCGTCGTTGCAGCCCCAGATGACCCAGTGCTTGACGCCGGCGTTGGCGGTGATGGTCGCGGCGATCTTGTCCTGGGCGCCGGTGGGGGTGTTGTCGGTCGCCACGTCGATGTTCTGCACGCCGGGGACGGCGGCACCGAAGGTGTCCTTGGCGGCCTTCACCCGGTCACCGCAGACGGTGACGTCCTGCTTCCAGGCGGAGATGGTGCGCGTCTCGGCGGGGTTCCAGTTCACCTTCTGGTACTCCGCGGCGGCGCGCTTGCCGACCTCGGTCCCCATCTGCTGGCCGGAGAAGCCGATCCGGGCGACCAGGTCGTCCTTGCCGCAGGAGGCCGGGCTCGGTCCGGTGGCGCAGATCTGGTCGTCGGAGGTGAGCAGGGCCACCTTGGCGTCCCGGGCGGTCTGCACGACCTGCGGGCCCACGGCCGGGTCCGGCACCACGATGATGAGGCCCTGGCTCTTCTGCGCGATCGCGGACTGCACGTCGCTGATCGTCTGATTGGCGTCGTTGCCCAGGTTCACGACCTTGAGGTCGACACCGAGTTCGGCCGCCTTCGCCTTGGCGCCGGCCGCCTCGCCGACGAAGTACTCCTGGTCGCCCTGCTTCTGAAGGTACGTCATCGAGATCTTGCCGCTGACCGGGGCGACCGAGGCGTCGGCGGCCGGCTTCGAGCCGGTCGAACAGGCGGTGGTCAGACCCAGGGTGAGCAGCAGGCCCGTCGCGGCGACGACACGGCTGGTGGGACGGAACATGGACAGCTCCTTCGAGCGGGCACCGACAACGGCGCACGGCAAATTGGTCGCCTCGGGTCCCGACGGCCGACCGTGTGGGGAACGGGGAGAGGGATGGGGGAACGCTCGGCCCGCCGGCCGATCGACCACCCCAAGCCCTCTCAAGAACCAACATGTTCAAACGGTATGCAACATATGACATCCCTGTTGCGAACTGTCGTCAAGGGGCCGAAAGAGACGAGATCAGCTTGTGACCATCGTCAACGTCCAGGTCACGGCGGTGCCCCAACCGTTTCAACGGCCGGGTTCCGCCCACTGTCGCTGCCCGGGGAACGGACACAACCCGGCCGTTAAAACGGGTTGGGAAGCCCCTTGACCTGGGGACCTCGTGATGGGTCTCATGAGGTGCCCACAGGGGGCACCCCACCTGAACGTCGATCGAACAGCCGGCGCCGCAGGAGCGACCACGCCCAGCGCGACGTCAACCACCGGCGTCCCAACGTTCATTCCTCCCCCTGTAGTTGGCCCCCTCCACCCCCACCCGGGAGTCCTGATGAGCCGCCACCCGCTCCACCCGCATGCCCTCGCAGGCCGCGGACGCGTCACCGCCGTCGCCGCCACGGCCGCGCTGCTCTGCTCCGCGGCCGCCGTCCAGCTCGGCGCCGCCCCCACGGCCCACGCCCTGGCCAACACGGTGGCCCTCACCCCGCCGATGGGCTGGAACACCTGGAACTCCTTCGGGTGCAACCCGAGCGAGGCGCTGATCGAGAGCAGCGCGGACCGCATCGTCTCCTCGGGGATGAAGGCGGCCGGCTACCAGTACGTCACCGTCGACGACTGCTGGATGAGCCCCGACCGCGACGCGAACGGCAACCTCCAGGCCGACCCGGCGAAGTTCCCCCACGGCATGAAGGCGGTGGCCGACTACGTCCACACCCTGGGCCTCAAGTTCGGCATCTACGAGGTCCCCACCGACCGGACCTGCGCGCAGCGCAACAACGTCCTGCCCCTCGGCAAGAACGGCCTGGGCACCGGCAGCCTGGGCCACGAGCAGCAGGACGCCACCACCTTCGCCGCCTGGGGCGTGGACCTCCTCAAGTACGACTGGTGCAGCGCGGACGGCGACCTCGCCTACCAGCAGCAGCAGTTCAGCCTCATGCGCGACGCCCTGGCCGCCACCGGGCGACCCATCGTCTACAGCATCAACCCCAACTCCTTCCACGCGGACAAGACCGGCGCCACCTTCGACTGGAGCGGCATCGCCAACATGTGGCGCACCACGGAGGACATCACCACCTCGTGGAACACCGGCCACACCAACAGCTACGCCATGGGCATCAGCAACATCCTCAACATCAACGGCACCGCCACGATCGCCGACCAGTCCGGGCCGGGACACTGGAACGACCCCGACATGCTGGAGGTCGGCAACGGCGGCCTGAGCGCCGACGAGCAGCGCTCCCACCTGGCCATGTGGGCCCTGATGTCCGCCCCGCTGATGGCCGGCAACAAGCTCGCCTCCGCGACCCCCGCGGACTTCGCGCTGCTGTCCAACCCCGACGTCATCGCGGTCGACCAGGACCCGCAGGGGGCGGGCGGGCGCCTGATCAACGACACGAACGGCCTGCAGACCTGGAGCAAGCGGCTCGGTGACGGCTCACTGGCCGTCGTCCTGCTCAACCAGAGCTCCGCCACGGCGACCGTCTCGACCACCACCGGCCGGCTGGGCCTGCCGTCCACCGCGTCCTACGCGCTCAAGGACCTCTGGACGGGCCAGAGCGGCACGATCACCACGGACCTCTCGGCCTCGCTCGCCCCGCACGCGAGCGCGATGTACCGGATCACCCCGACCGGCCCGGCCGCCACCCCGGCCCCGCCCGCCGACGGGACGTACGAACTCGCCTCCACCGGCAGCAGCCAGGTCATGGACGACCCCGGCTCCAGCACCGTCGCCAACACCCAGCTGATCGGCTACGGCCGCAAGAACGTCACCAACCAGCACTGGATCCTGACCGCCAACGGCGACGGCACCTACAGCGTGCGGAACCAGGCCTCCAACCTGTGCGTCGACATCCGCGGCGCCTCCACCAGCGCCGGCGCGGCCGTCATCCAGTACGGCTGCTCCGGCAGCGCCAACCAGCGCTTCACCCCCCAGCCGCTGCCGGCCGGCGGCTTCGCGCTGGTCGCCAGGAACAGCGGCCTGGCCATCACCGCCGCCGGCACCACCAACGGTTCCGGCCTCACCCAGCAGCCCATCGGCGCCAGCCGGGCCGACACCCAGTCCTGGGCGCTGAACCCGACCGGCTGACCAGGGCCCCGCGCACCGGGGGGCCGACCGGCAGCCGCCTTGGGCGCACTGCTGGTCGGCCCCCGGGCATGGTGGAACAATGAGGTGCGTGGCTGTCTGACCAGCCCGTTTGGAGATGCTCCATGCCAGGTGCGCGATCTGGTAGACCCGGGGCCGGTCGCCGTGCCGGCTTCGCGTTCGTGGGGCGGGAGAACGAACTCCGCTCGCTGCTGGCGGCGCTGCGCGAGGGACCGTCCGTCGTCTTCGTGGAGGGCGAGGCGGGGATCGGCAAGTCCCGGCTGCTCCGTGAGGCCGAGGACCGGCTGCGGGCCGGCGGCACGCCGGTCCTGCGGGGCGCCTGCCATCCACTGCGCGAGCCACTCCCGTTCGGGCCGGCCGTCGACGCGCTGCGCGGCGGCTGGACGCTCTTCGCGAGCAGCGCGCGGTTCGGCCCCGCGACGGCCGTCCTCGCCCCCTACCTGCCCGAGCTCGCCGACCGGCTCCCGCCCGTGCCGACGGAGCCCGTGGACGGCACCCGCGGCCAGCGGCTGATGCGCGCGGTGCACGAGGCGCTGGGGGCGCTGGGCCCGGCCGTGCTGCTGGTGGAGGACCTGCACTGGGCGGACGCCGCGTCCCGCGACCTGCTGCTCCTGCTGGCCCGCAACCCTCCCCCGCGACTGCGGCTGGTGCTCACCTACCGCTCCCGCGACCTGCCCGGTAGCGGGAACGTCCTCGGCTCGCCCTACCGGCGGCCGGTCGGTGTCGGCGGCACCGAGATCGCGCTGGGCCCCCTCACCGAGGCACAGGTCCGGGAGCTGGCCGTCTCGGTCATCGGCCCCGCGGCGACCCGGCCGCTCTGCCGGGAGCTGTTCGAACGCAGCGGCGGTCTTCCGCTCGTCGCGGAGGAGGACCTGCTCGTGCTGGCCGACCGCATCGCCCGGTCCCGGGACGGCGGCCCGCCGGTGGCACTCGACGGCGCGGGCGTACCGCGCGCGCTCCAGGAGGCGGTGGACAGCCGGCTCGCGCCGCTCGGCGAGGACGCCGCGGCCGTGGTGCAGGCCGCCGCCGTCCTGGCGGTGCCGGTCAGCGAGGAGCTGCTGGCCGAGGTGGCGGCGCTGGGCGAGGATCGGGCCGAGGCCGCGCTGACCGCGGTGCTCGAGGCCGACGTGCTGGCCGAGAAGGGTCCCGGGCGCTACGGCTTCCGCCACGTGCTGGCCCGCCGCGCCGTGTACGACAAGATCCCCGGTCCGCGCCGCCGCCGGTTGCACGCCCAGGCCGTCGAGGTCCTCTCCGGGCAGGACGTGCCCGCCCTGGTGCAGATCGCCCACCACACCCGTCGGCTCGGCGACGTGGCGGCCTGGCTGCCCAGGGCGCTGGCCGCCGCCGACCACGCGATCGCCATCGTCGACGACGGCGACCCCGCCGAGCTCCTCCAGCAGCTGCTGGCCGAACCCGCGCTCTCCCCCGACGACCGCGCCCGCACCGCGCTCGCCCTCAGCACCATCGCCGTCTTCCGCGCCGATCCCGCGGCCAGCGTGGCGATCCTGCGCCGGATCGTCGCCGACCCGGCCCTGACCACCCCGGTCCGCGGCGAGATCCGCTTCAACCTCGGCCGGACGCTGGCGAACACCGATCCCCACCAGGACAACCTGGAGGAGCTGGAACAGGCGATCGTCGAGCTGGCGAGCAGGCCCGGGCCGGCGGCGGCCGCCACCGCGTGCCTCAGCTTCTGCTCCGGCGTCAGTGCGCGCGGCGGTACCGTCGCCGAGAACCTGGCGCTGATGGAACGGGCGACCGAGCTGGCCGCCCGCAGCCACGACCCGCTCACGCAGGCGGACGTCCTCGCCAACCGGATCACCCTGCTGGAACACGTCGGTGACCCGCGTGGGCGCGAACTGCTGGCGGAGCTGCCGCTGGCGACCACGGACCGCCGCATCCTGCGCCAGTGCGCCCGCGCCGTGCACAACGCGGCCTGCCACGAGCTGGACCGCGGCTGCGACGACCAGGCGCGCGCCCTGGTCGCCGAGGCCGAGGAGCTCTGCCACCGCACCGGCTCGCAGATCCTCCAGGACGGCTGCCAGCTGATCCGGCTGCAACTCGACCTCGCCGACGGGCAGTGGGCGGAGCTGGACCAGCGGATCGAGGCGATGCTGCAGGAGCGCGCCGACGGCAGCCCGCACCGCTTCGAACTCGCGCTGGCGCGGGCCACGCTGGACACCGCGCGCGGCCACTGGGCCCGGGCCCGCGAGAGCCTGGTGCCGCTCGCCACCGGCTTCAACGAGAACTTCGGGCGGGAGGCGGTCACCCTGTTGGCCCGCCTCGACCTGCTGGAGGACGACGCGCCCGCGGCCTGGCAGCGGATGGAGCAGCCGGTGGCGGCGATCCGCCGCAAGGGCCTGTGGGCGCGGCCCGTGGACCTGGTGCCCACCGCCGTGCAGGCCGCGCTGGCCTGCGGACGGCCCGACGAGGCCCGCCGGCTGACCGACGACGCCGAGCGCGGGATCGAGGGTCTGCACGCACCCGGGGTCGCGGCGGGCGTGCGGTGGTGCCGCGGCCTGCTCGCCGCCGACAGCGACCCCGAAGCCGCCCTCGGCCACCTGGCGGACGCCCACGCCCGGTACGAGGCCATCGGCCGCGTCCACACCTCGGCGCGGGTGACCGAACAGATCGGGCGCCTGCGGCTCGCCCACAGCCCCGAGCGACCCGCCGAAGCCGCCCGCGACCTCCAGCACGCCTTCGACGTCTTCACCCGCCTGGGCGCCACCGCCGACGCCGCACGGTGCCAGCAGGTCCTGCGCGACAGCGGCCAGCTGCGCCCCGGGCCGCGCGGGCGCCGCAGCTACGGCGGCGACCTGTCCCCCCGTGAGCAGCAGGTCGCCGAGCTCCTGGCTACCGGCTCGACCAACCAGGACATCGCCCGCGCGCTGGCGCTCTCCCCGCGCACGGCCGAGCACCACGTCGCCAACACGCTGCGCAAGCTCGGCGTCACCCGTGACCGGGTGGCGGAGGCCCTGCCCGCCGGCACCTGAAGCGGCCCTGCGGCCCGGTGGGGCCGCCGGGCCGGTCCGCGGGGCTCGGTGAATCAGACGCAGGTCAGCTGGGGTGCGGCCCAGTCGGCGTGGTCGTAGGAGGTGCCGTCGCCGCCGTCGGTGACCTGGAGGGTGAGCTCGTAGGCGCCGGCGAGGGCGGCGCTCAGGTGGGCGGGACCGTCGTTGCCGGTGCGCAGGCCGCTGTCGGCGACCTTCCTGCCGTCGGCGTAGAGCTGGAAGTCGACCGAGCCCTTGGCGCCGACCTCGTCGTCGACGCCGACGTCCGTGGTCAGCGCGGTGCAGGTGCCGCCGAGGTAGTAGCTGACGGTCGACGACGCGTTGACGCCCAGGCCCTTGGCGTAGCCGGTGCCGCCGATGGTCAGCGGGTGGCCGTCGCCGCTGCCCTTCTCGCCGTTGCTCCCGTCGCGCTCGACCGGGCCCCAGCCGCTGGCGGCGGAGGTCCAGGTCAGGTCGCTCAGGGCGTGGGTGCCGGCGGCCGGTCCGTCGCCGCAGGCGAGTCGGGGGTTGCCCCAGTCGCCGTGGTCGTTGCCGTCCTCGCCGGTGGCGGAGGTCGTCACGATCCGCAGGTCGTCGCCGCCGGTCAGGTCGGCGGACAGGTGCAGTGCGGGTTGGGCGGCGGTGCGCACGCCGCTGTCGGCGACCAGGGTCTCGTCGCGGTAGATGCGGAAGATCACCGATCCGGTGGCCACCTCGTCGTCGACGCCGACGTCGACGGTGAGGTTCTTGCAGGTGCCGCCGAGGTGGTAGTAGATGTCGGAGTCCGCTCGCACGCCCAGGCCCTTGCGGTAGACGACGCCGTTGACGGTCAGCGGGCGGCCGTCGCCGGCGGCCTTGCCGCCGTTGCTGTGGTCGCGCTCGACCGGGCCCCGGCCGTTGTCGGCGTCCGTCCAGGCCAGGTCGCCGAGCGGGAAGACGCCGGTGGGCATCGCGGTGGGCGAGTCGGGGGTGAGGCGGTACATCGCGGTGCCGTGCGCGGGCACCACCGCGCTGATCGTCCCGTGGATGCGGCTGGTCTGCCCGGACCAGAGGTCCTTGAGCCGGTAGGAGTCGGCGCCACCGATGCCGGCGGCAGCGGCGGTGGTGGAGATGGTCTGGGTGGTGGCGCTCTCGTTGGTGAGGGTCAGGGCGCGACCGCCGTCGGCGAGCGGCTTGCTCATCACCACCAGGCCGCCGGTGTCGGCGATGACCGTGCCCTGGCGACCCAGCGGGTCCTGGTCGACCGCGATGACGTCGGTGTTCTTGATGATGTCCATGGTGGCCGGGGTCGCCACCCGCAGGTCGCTGCCGATCAGCAGCGGGGCGGCCATCTCGGACCAGAGGCTGAAGTGGGTGCGGTACTCGGTGTCGGTCATGCCGCCGTTGCCGACCTCCAGCATGTCCGGGTCGTTGAAGGCGCCCGGCGACGCGTACGGGGCCAGGGCCTGGTTGGCGTGCGCGATGGAGATCATGCTCGACCAGGTGTCGCTGATGTCCCCGGTGGTGCGCCAGGAGTTGCCGACCTCCTGGGCCCAGGTCCAGGGCTGGCTGGAGCCCCACTCGCAGATGCTGTAGAGGATCGGACGGCCGGTCAGGGCGTCGCCCATCGCCGTGTACCGCTTCTGGGCGTCGACGCCCTGGTTGTTGCAGTTGTCGTACTTGAGGTAGTCCACGCCCCAGGAGGCCCACAGGTTGGCGTCCTGCTGCTCGTGACCCAGGCCGCCCGGGAAGCCCTGCCGGTCGCAGGTTCTGCTGCCGGCGCTGGAGTAGAGCCCGAACTTGAGGCCCTTGGCGTGCACGTAGTCGGCCACGGCCTTGATGCCGTGCGGGAAGCGCACCGGGTCGGCGACGAGGTCGCCGTTCGCGTCGCGGTCGGGCAGCGCCCAGCAGTCGTCGAGGTTGACGTAGGTGTAGCCGGCGGCTTTCAGGCCCTGCGCGACGAACAGGTCCGCGATGCCTTCCACCATGGACTCGTTGAACTCCGCCCGGCAGTGCGTGGAGTTCCAGTTGTTGAAGCCCATCTGCGGGACGCGGCCCTGGGAGTTCTGTAACGCGGCGGCGGGGGTGGCGGCCGCCAGGTCCAGACCGACGACGGCGGTGGCGCTCAGGGCGCCGCCGCCGGCCATCAGAGCCAGGGCGGACACGAAGCCCAGGGCTCTGGTGCGACGCGTGCGACTCGTGCGGGGGATCCGAGTCAAGGGGAACCTCCAAGAGGTGATCGGCACAGAAAGGCACCGAATCAAACGAAACCAACCAGATGAGAGCGTCGGGCCACCCGGAGCGGTTGTCAAGGGAGCCGACGGTTCCCCAGCCCCGCTCCGCCGGCATAACAAGATCGGCCATGTACCCGCACCCGCGCTATTATTGACGCATCGTCACAGGTCAGTCCAGTCGCGCCAGGCAACCACTGTGCCCCTTCGGCCGCGACCAGGGCGGAACCAAGTTCCCTTCACCCGGAATCGCGACTACCGCCGACCCTGCACGAGGTCTTGACGGGGCATCAGTCGGCGCGGTCTCATGGCTCCCACGCCGTTTGCATCTGTTTGATTCTGGTGTTTATCGCCCGACGGTTCGGCCTGCCGCGGACCGTACCCGCCCCGCCCGCAGCAGCGAGGGAGGAGCAGCTCAGTAGACGTCCCGCAGGTAGCGCCCCTCGCTCGCCAGCTGCCGCACGTAGCCGGCCGCGGCCTCCTCGTCCATCGCGCCGTGGGTGGCGACGATCTCCCGCAGGGCCTGGTCGACGTCCTTGGCCATCCGCCCGGCGTCGCCGCAGACGTAGAAGTGGGCGCCGTCCTGGAGCCACCGCCACAGGCGCGGGCCGTGCTCGCGCATCCGGTCCTGGACGTAGACCTTGTTGCGCTGGTCGCGCGAGAAGGCGACGTCGAGGCGGGCCAGGTGGCCGCCGGCGAGGAAGGCCTCCAGCTCCTGGCGGTAGTAGAAGTCGGTGGCCTCGCGCTGCTCACCGAAGAACAGCCAGTTGGGTCCGGTGTGGCCGCGTGCCTGCCGGTCCTCCAGGAAGCCGATGAACGGCGCGACACCGGTGCCGGGACCCACCATGATCATCGGCGTGGCGGAGCCGGCCGGCGGCCGGAAGTGCGCGGTGCGCTGGACGAAGACGGGCACCGGGCCGTCGTCCGCGCAGTCCGCGAGGTAGGTGGAGCAGACGCCCTTGCGGTCCCGGCCGAGGTCGTTGGAGTAGCGCACGACGGAGACGGTCAGGCGCACCTCGCCGGGGTGCGCCAGCGGGCTGGAGGAGATGGAGTACAGGCGCGGCTGGAGCCGCCTGAGCACCCCCGCCCACTCGGCGGCCGAGGCCCGCACCGGGAAGGCGCCGACCACGTCGGTCGCCTGCCGGCCCCAACTCCACTTCGCCAGCTCACCCTTGTTGTCCGGCCGCAGCAGCCGTCGCAGATCGCGGTCACCGGTGCGCGCGGCGACGAACTTCAGCAACTCCGGGGTGACGCGCGCGATGTCCAGGCGGGTCCGCAGGGCCTCCCCGAGGGCGAGCTCGCCGCCTCCGGGCAGGGCGATGCCCTCCTCGGGGTCCAGGCCCGTCAGGGCCAGCCATTCGGCGACCAGTTCGGAGCCGTTGGCCGGCCGGACGCCGAGGGCGTCGCCCGCCTGGTAGGCCAGTTCACCCTCGCGGGTGTCGAAGGCGAACTGCCGCACCTCCTTCTGCGATCCGGGCAGGCTGAGCAGCCGGTTGCCGACCAGCAGGGTCGGGAAGGGGGACGCCTTCGAGGAGCCCGCCGGCGCGGTGGGGCGGGGCGCGGGAGCGGCGCTCGCGGGGGCTGGAGCAAGGGCGGCGGCAGCGGCGGGGGCGGGCTTCGGGTCGGCGGCCCGATGCTCTGCGGCCTGCTGCCCGGCGGCCTCGGTGAGGGTGGTGAGCAGCCGGTCCAGCCACCGCTCGGCGGCCTCGTCGTAGTCGGGTTCGCACTCGGTGCGCGGCTGCAGGCGGGTGGCACCGAGCTCGGCCAGGCGCTCGTCCAGCCGGCGGCCGTGACCGCAGAAGTCCGCGTAGTTCGAGTCCCCGAAGGCGAGCACGGCGTACCGCACGCCGTCCAGCCGGGCGGCGCCGTCGCCGGACAGTGCCTGCCAGAAACCTGCGCCGTTGTCGGGCGCCTCCCCGTCACCGAACGTGCTGGTGACGATCAGCAGGTCGGTGTCGGCGGTGAGCCGCTCGGGGGTGGTGTCGGCCATCGCGAGCAGGGTCGGGGGATGGCCGGCCTCGGCGAGGCGGGCCACGACGCCGGCTGCGAACTCCTCGGCGTTGCCGGTCTGCGAGGCCCACAGGACGAGCAGTTCCCGGGCTGGGGCCCCCTGCGGATCGGCGGGGACGGGAGCGGGGGTGGGAGCGGGAGCGGCGGCGGTCCCGGGGGCGGTGGGCGTGGCCGTCCGGGAGAACATGCCGGCCAGCACGCCGTCGACCCACAGCGCCGTCCCGGCGTCGAAGGGCGCGTCGCCGGGGAGCACCGTCAGCCCGCCGGGCGGCGCCAGCGCGAGGCCCGAGAGGTATCCGGCCAGGTAGCGCCGCTCCGGCTCGGCGAGCACCGGCGGCGTGAGGTCGGCGACGCCGAACAGCGCGGCCAGCGCCGGGAAGCCGCCGGGGACGGCGAGCGGAGCGGGGACGGCGGGGACGGCCGTGGGAACGGTGGCGGACACGGACGCGGCCTCCTTCGGCGGCGGGGCCGGCACCACGCGCAGCGCCACCGCGCAGGCCTTGAACTCGGGCTGGAACGAGATCGGGTCGATCGCGTCGTTGGTGACGGCGTTGATGCTGAGGTACTCGCCGAAGAGGTCGTTCCAGTGGAACGGCGCGAAGCAGTTCCCCGGGCGGACCCGGTCGGTGACGACGGCGGGCAGCACCGCGCGCCCGCGGCGGGACGCCACCTCGATGTGGTCACCGTCCTCGGCGGCCAGGGCGGCGGCGTCCTCGGGGTGCAGTTCGACGAACGGGCCCGGGTTGAGCCGGTTGAGCTTGGCGACCGTACCGGTCTTGGTCAGGGTGTGCCACTGGTGTTGCAGGCGGCCGGTGTTGAGGACGAAGGGGTAGTCGTCGTCGGGCAGTTCGGCGGCCGGCAGGTGGGGCCGGGCGAAGAACCGGGCACGGCCGGTGGCGGTGGGGAACGCCAGCCGGGGTCTGCTGCCGTCCGCGCGCTCCAGCAGGGTCTGGCTGACGCCGTCGTTGAGGTAGCGGATCGGGTTGCGGTCGCTGCCGTCCGTGGTCGGGGCCGGCCACTGCACCGGCGTCTCGCGCAGCCGTTGGTAGCTGACGCCGCGCAGGTCCCAGCCGGTCGCCGGGTTCCAGGCCCGCTTGAGTTCCTCGAAGACGTCCTCGGCGCCGGCGTAGTCGAAGGCGTCGGCGAAGCCCATCGCGCGGGCGACGCGGGCGATCAACTGCCAGTCCGGCAGGGCCTGCCCGGGCGGGTCGACGACGCCCTGGACGAGCGAGAGGTTCCGCTCCGAGTTGACCATGACGCCCTCGGACTCGGCCCACAGCGTGGCGGGCAGCAGCACGTCGGCGTACGCGTTGGTCTCGGTGTCCGCGAACACGTCCTGGACGATGACCAGTTCGGCGGCCTCCAGGGCGGCGATGACGGTCCTGCGGTTGGCGACGGAGGCGACCGGGTTGGTGCAGATGATCCAGCACGCCTTGATGTCGCCCGCGGCCATCCGCTCGAACATCTCCACCGTGCCGCGCCCGACCTCGGTACGCAGCGTGCCCGCCTCGACGCCCCAGAGTTCCTCGACGAAGGCGCGGTCCGCGTCCACGAGGACCGACCGCTGCCCGGGCAGGCCCGGACCCATGTAGCCCATCTCGCGCCCGCCCATCGCGTTGGGCTGGCCGGTCAGCGAGAACGGTCCGGAGCCGGGGCGGCAGATCGCCCCGGTGGCGAGGTGCAGGTTGACCAGGGCGTTGGTGTTCCAGGTGCCGTGGGTGGACTGGTTGAGCCCCATCGTCCAGCAGCTCATCCACTCGCCGGCCTCGCCGATCCACTGCGCGGCGGTGCGGATGTCGGCCTCCGGTATCCCGGTGGTCTCGGCGACCTTCGCGGGCGGGTAGTCCGCGAGGAAGTCGGGCATCTCCTGCCAGCCGTCGGTGAACTCCGCGATGAACGCCTCGTCGGTGTGGCCGTTCTCGACCAGCAGGTGCAGCAGGCCGTTCAGCAGGGCCAGGTCGGTGCCGGGCCTGATCTGCAGGAAGAGGTCGGCCTTGTCCGCGGTGGCGGTGCGCCGCGGGTCGACGACGATGAGCTTCGCGCCGGCCGTCCTGATCCGGTCCGTCATCCGCAGGAAGAGGATCGGGTGGCAGTCGGCCATGTTGGCGCCGATGACGAGGAACGCGTCCGCGTGGTCGAAGTCCCGGTAGGAGCCGGGCGGGCCGTCCGCGCCCAGCGACAGCTTGTAGCCGGTGCCGGCGCTGGCCATGCACAGGCGCGAGTTGGACTCGATCTGGTTGGTCCGCACGAAGCCCTTGGCCAGCTTGTTGGCCAGGTACTGCGCCTCCAGCGACATCTGTCCCGAGACGTAGAAGGACAGCGCGTCGGGGCCGTGCTCGTCCAGGATCGCCCGCAGCCGCCCGGCGACGGCGGTGACCGCCGCGTCCACGTCCGCCTCGGCCGGCTCGGCGCCGCGCTCGGTGCGGATCAGCGCCTTGGTGGCCCGGCCGGGGGCGGCCATCATGTCGGCGCTGGTCGAGCCCTTCGTGCAGAGCCGCCCGGAGTTCGTCGGGTGGCTCCGGTCGCCGGAACTCCTGCGGGCGGTGCGCCGGCCGGTGGCGGGGTCCCGGGCGATGTCGAGCACGATGCCGCAGCCGACGCCGCAGTACGAGCAGACCGTCCGCACGCTGTCCGTCTTCGAGCCTGGCGTGGTCACCGCGACTCCCCTCCCCGGAGATCGAACCGTGGGAAGGTCCCACGATCATCACCCTAGGCAGGGCGCGTTTCCGCCTTGTGACAGCTCCTGTCCACGGGGGGTTAACCGGATCGCACAGCCCGCTCGGGGCGACTGTGAGCGCGCCGGCGGCGAAGCCGCAGCTACGCGGCCTCGCCGGCCCCGTCCCGCAGGGCCAGCTCCGCGCGGACCCGCCGGCGGACCGCGGCGACCACCCGGGAACCGGTGAAGGCCTCGGAGACCAGCACCAGCCAGGCCGTCTCGGTCTCCAGGTCGGTCAGCAGCTCGGGCGGCGGCACGTAGCCCTCGGCGAGCGCGCACGGGTAGTGGTGGCCCACCGGGTCGGCCTCCAGCGCGGCCGCGAGCACGGCCGCCTCGACCGCCGCGGCCCGCCGGCGCTCGTCCGGCTCGCCGGCGCAGGCCTCGGCGGCCCACTGCGGGACCCGCGGGTGCAGGTGGGCCCGCAGTGACAGCTGTGCGTCGCGGATCTCGATCACCCGCCGGTAGAGCGCGAACTCCCTCCTGCCGCGCAGCCCCATCCCGGCGACCGGCTCCTCCAGCGCGATCTCGGGCCGGATCGCGTGCAGCGCCGACCAGAGCGGTCCGATCCGCCGGTAGCTGCGCCGCGCCCGCAGCCGGCGGACCGGACCGGTCAGCCGCTCCTCCAGCGCGGCCAGGCCGGCCCCGCCGATGCCCAGGGCGAGCGCGAGCACGGCGACGGGCGCGGAGAGCGCGTCCTCGCCGCCTTCCTGGCGTCCGGTGCGCAGCCCGGCGACCAGCGGCACCAGGCTCAACGCGACCCAGACCATGGCGCACACCCCGCCGGCGACCACCAGCCGCAGGCCGGTGCGCAGCCGGCCGGGGCCCAGCCGGCGCGCCGCCCGGTGCACCACGGCGGTGAACAGGCCCACGCACCAGGCGCCGTGCGCGGTGAAGAGCACGTTGAACGCCGCCAGCGCGGCCCGCCCGTCGTCCGGCACGGTCAGGGTGGCGCCGACCGGAGTCACGCCGGCCGCGAGGTAGAGCGCGGCGTCGGCGAACATCACCAGCGCGGACCCGACGACCTGCCGGCGGACCCGCCGGGCGCGGCGCTCGGGCGCGCCGAGCGCGAAGGCCATCAGGACCAGGCAGCACCCGGCCGCGAGCTTGAGTTCGGTGCTCAGCAGCAGCAGCGCGGAGTCCAGGCCGGGCGCGAGGTGGGATCCGGCGACCGACAGCAGCGCCAGGGCGAGTCCGATGCCGACCGAGAAGGCGATCATCGAGGAACCGCCCGCGTGGGGACCGCGCCGGCGCCGGATCCGGATCCGGTGGCCGGCGCCCACCAGGGCGATCGCGCCGGCCAGCCATTCGAGCAGGCCGATCACGGGCCGGCCGGCCCCGGGCCAGGGCGGTCCTGCGGGGAGCCGAACACCGCGCTGAGCCGCGAGGTCAGCTCGCTGGGCGGCCCCGCCTGCGGTCGGCCCGGACCGCGACCGGCCGTCCCCGGACCCGGCCGCCAGCCGGCCTGCCGGTGCAGCACGAGGGAGGCGAACAGCTCGGCCTCCCGCTCCTGGACGTCGCTGTACTCGTCCCGCCCCAGCATGCGGTGGATCAGCTCCGTGGACAGGTGCGGCGCCAGCCGGCCGAGCGCGGCCGAACCGGCGGGGGCCGCCAGGGCCTCGTTCAGGTGCCCGCAGAGCAGGTGCCCCACCTCGTGCAGCACGATGTGCTGCTGGTGCAGGACGGTGGTGCCGGTGGGGTAACCGATGTACTCGGCGCGGTCGGTGCTCACCAGCACGCCGCAGGTGCCCAGGGAGCCGGCCGGCATCGGCAGGAACTCGACCGGACGGCCGAGCCGTTCGGCGAGCGCGTCGGCCAGCGCCGGTAACCCCAGCGGGTCCGGCAGCGGCAGCGTGCGGACGAGCCGCTGACAGCGGCGCCAGAGCCTGCGCCGCTCCGCGCCCGTCACCGCCGCCGCCGGGGTCCGGGTTGCCGACCCTCGTCCTCCCGAGGTCTGTCAGGGTCGGCCGCCACGGCGGGCTCTGACGGTTCGTCGCCGACCGGCGGGTGCACGCCCCGGGGCGCCGCCCCCTGCTCGGCCTCGCGGCGCGCGATCGCCTCGATCAGGTCGGCGATCGTGGTGAGCCCCTGCGGTGAGAGCGTGGCGGCGCGCAGCGCCACGTTGCGCACGCCCGCGTCCCGCAGCGCGCCGACCAGCTTCAGCTCGTCCCCGATCTGGGTGCCCGACTCGTCCTCGAAGAAGTAGGTGGCCGGCACCTGGAAGAAGTCCGCGAGCGCCTCCAGGTGACGCTTCGTCGGGTTCGTCCGCTTCCCGGTGCGCAACTGCCAGAGGTAGACGGAGGAGAAGCTCTCCCCGGTCGCCTCCCGGCAGGCCCGGGCGACCTCCTCGTTGCTGTACGGCTCGCGGTTGGGCTTGCGGACGGCCTGGAAGAGCCGCTCGATCCGGTCGGCCACGGTTGGCGCTCCCGAAGTGCCTGCCGTCACTGTGCCCTCCCCGGCATCCGGTGGCCAGGCCACCCTTGTGCAATCTCGCAGGTCATCGTAGACGGACGCCGCTTGACTGCACAGTGCCGCGGTGCCGCGGGTGCGCCCCGGGCCCTGTTCGGCGGTGCGCCCGGCGGGTGGCCCCCCGTCCGGCGAGCCGCCCACCCCGACGGGCCGCCGCGGCTCACACTCCACGCATGGCCAGCGACCCCTTCCGCATCCCCCGCCGCCTGCTGCTCACCACCGGCGGCGTCGCCCTGCTGATCTCCCGGCCGGTCGGTGCCGCCGGCCACCCGCACCAGGGCTCCGGCCCGCCATCACCGGGCGCCGCGCCGAGCGCTCCCCCGCCGTCCGCATCGCCCACTCCCGCTCCCACCCCCACGCCCGTGCCGAGCCCCACGCCGGTGCCGAGCCCCACCCCCACCCCGGTGCCGGCCCCCGCACCGGTGCCGGCGCCCCCTCCCACGCCGGTGCGCGAGGTGAGCGCCGGTCCCATGACCGCGGCCCTCACCTTCGACGACGGCCCCAGCCCCCGGTACACCCCCCAGATCCTCGCCCTGCTGCGCCGCTTCGTCGACAGCGCGACGTTCTTCATGATCGGCGCCAACGTCGAGAAGTACCCCGACGTCGCCCGCCAGGTCGCCGACGAGGGCCACCGCCTGGGCAACCACACCTACTCCCACCCCGACCTGGGCAAGCTGTCCGCGGCCCGGGTCCGCGACGAGATCCAGCGCACCGGCGACCTGATCGCCCGTGCCACCGGCACCCCACCCCCCACTCTCTTCCGCGCGCCGGGCGGCTACTTCACCCCGGCGTCCCTGGCCGTCTGCGCCGACCTCCGGCTGCGCCCGGTCTCCTGGTCCGTCGACCCGCAGGACTGGTCCAACCCCGGCACTGACGCGATCGTGCGCCACGTCGTCGCGCACACCCGCACCGGCTCCATCGTGCTGGAGCACGACGGCTGCCTCACCGACCGGCCCATCGCCCCCGGCGGACCCGCCGACCGGTCCCAGACGGTCGCCGCCCTCGCCGCCTACCTCCCCCGCCTGATCGACGCCGGCCTCCACTTCGCCACCGTCGCCCCCTGACCCCGCCCCGGGCCCGGGGCCGGGTCGCCTGCGCCTGCGCCCGGGTGGGGGTCTCGCTCGCGCCCGCCGACGGACGGGGGCAGGCTGGAAGGTGGCCCGGTGACGGACGACCGCACAGGACGCTTGGAGGTCTCCCATGACCGAACCCCCTCCCCCCGCCGGGTTCCCGGCCGGCCCGGTCGTGGTCGGCACGGACGGCTCGACCACCGCCCGGCACGCCCTGACCTTCGCCCTGCGCGAGGCCCAGCTGCGCGGCACCGGCCTGCGGGCGGTCTGCGCCTACGAGTACACGCCGACCCAGCACTCGGGCTTCGAACGGGCGGTCAGCGCCGGCCCCGGCGCCACGCCCATCCCGCAGCAGCGCGATCTCGTCCTGCAGGCCGTAGCCGACTCGGTCAGCGAACTGCAGGAGCAACTCGGCGGCCCGGCCGTGGAGGTGGAGGTCGTCTGCGAGCGGGGACGGCCGGCCCAGGTGCTGCTCGACGCGAGCGGCGACGCCGCTCTGCTCGTGGTCGGCAGCCGGGGATCGGGGGCCTGGGGGCGCCTGACCCTCGGGTCGACCAGCACCGAAGTGGTCCACCACGCCCACCTCCCGGTGGTGGTCGTCCCGGCCGAGCACGACACCGCGGGGTCCTGAGCCCGGACCCCCGACCTCCGCCGCCGTGCGCCAGGCGGGTGGCGGAGGTCAAGACGGGTGCACCGACGGCCGATGACCTGGGTGTTCGCCCACCCGCCGCCCGTTCGAGCGGCGGGTCTCTGTCGTGTCCCCCGAACGGAGTAATGAATGCGCACGCCCCTGCGGTTCGTGACCGGCGCCCTCCTCCTCGCCCTCCCCCTCGGCGCCACCCCCGGCGCGATGGCCGACCCCGATCCCGCCGCCTCACCCACGGCCGTGGCGGTGCACCACTCGGCCAACGCCGTCCCCGGCCAGTACATCGTCACCCTCGACCCGGCCCTGGACCCGGTCCGCACGGCCCGCTCCGCGGGGGTCACGCCGCTGTTCACCTACACCACCGCACTGCACGGCTTCGCCGCCGAACTCACCCCCGTCCAGTTGGAGACGGTCCGCCGGCTTCCCGGCGTCAGGGCGGTCGAGGAGGACGGTCAGGTCTCCGTCCCCGCGCCGGGGGCGACGGGCACCCGGGTCGCCGCCACCTCCTGGGGCCTGGACCGGATCGACCAGCAGGCCCTGCCGCTCGACGGCCAGTTCACCGTGCACGGCACCGGCCAGGGCGTCAACGCCTACATCGTCGACACCGGGATCGACTTCCCCCACGACGAGTTCGGCGGGCGCGCGGTCCCCGGCTACGACGCCGTCGGCGACGGGCGGAACGGCCAGGACTGCTCGGGCCACGGCACCCACGTGGCGGGCACGGTCGGCGGGAGGACCTACGGCGTGGCGAGCGAGGTGTCACTGGTCAGCGTGCGGGTCCTGGACTGCCACGGCAAGGGCACCTACGCCGGGATGATCGCCGGCTTCGACTGGATCGCCCGCAACGGCAGGCAGCCCGCCGTCGTCAACGGCTCCCTCGGCGGCCCGCAGTCCGACGCCCTCAATTCGGCGGCCGACGCGCTCTCCGACGCTGGCTTCCTGCCCGTGGTCGCCGCCGGCAACGACGCGACAGACGCCTGCGGCGTCTCCCCGGCCAGTGCCAAGGGTGTGGTGACCGTCGGCGCCACGGACCCGTACGACCAGGAGTCCGACTTCAGCAACTACGGCAGCTGTCTGTCGCTCTACGCCCCCGGCACCGACATCGTCTCCGCCAAGCTCGGCGGTGGCAGCCGCACCGAGAGCGGTACCTCGATGGCCGCCCCGCACGTGACCGGAGTCGTCGCCCTCTACAAGGCCGCCCACCCCGACGCCGCCCCGACGGACCTGGCCCTGTGGCTCTCCACCGAGACCACCAAGGACGCCCTCAGCGTGACCAAGAGCTCCCCCGACGCGCTGCTCTACACCGGCGGTCTCTGACCGCCCGGCCCGGCTCCCCGCCGCGACCGACACCCGGCCGGCGGGGCGCCGCGCCCCAGAACCGCTGCGGCGATCCGCACCCTGATCCCGCCACCCCCCGGCTGAGCGTCGGCGCGAGGCGGAAAACCGTTCGCCAACCCGGCTTCCGCGGACGGAGACTGGTGGGCGCTCACCTGAACCCCCTCAGCTGAACCCCTCAGCGCAGACGGAAGAAGCGGCCGACACTGACGTACGACCGGGACACCCTCCCCTTCCCCGAGGACCTCGTGCCTCCCGCCGCCGTCTCGGGACTGGAGCGCTGGGACGACGTCGACCCGGCCCGCCACCCGTTCGACTGGGACCAGGACGAGGCGACCCGCCTTCGCGCACTGGTCAGCCCCTGGGTGCCGCCCGTGCTCTCCGGCCAGGCGGGCGGGTGGGCGGGCGAACGCTGGTGCGAGCGCCAGATCGACGCGATCGTCCGGGTCCGGTACGGGAACTGGGCCCTGGGATGGAACTGGTCCTACCGGTACGGCGGGCCCGTCGGCAGCTGGGTCGCCGCGGCGGGCTCGGTGACGACACCCGACGAGACCGCGACCCGCGTGGTGGGCGCACTGTTGGAGTGGCGGGAGTGGTTGGAGCGGACCGCCCAGCGCTTCACGGAGCTGGCGCCGCCGCCGCAGGCCTCGCCCGAGGACCGCAGCTGGCACCTGGAGCGGGCCTGCGTGCGCCTGGTGACGCACGCGCTGGACTCGGGCGCGGAGGGCGGCTGGCACCGGCAGGCCGAGCGGGTCCTGCGCTGGTTCCTCGGCACCACCGGCATGGGCGAGGCCGAGGCCGAGCAGGCGGTGGAGCGGGCCGTCGGCGGCCGGTTCAGGAGCTGGGTCACCCCTGAGCGGACCCTGATCGAATCGGTCGGCGAGGACCTCGCCGTCGGTCTCACCGGCTTCGCCCCCTATCAGGACCACCGTGAGCGAGCCGCCCTGGAGGAGCTCCACGACCGCGCGTGACGACCCCGCGGGACCGTTTCCCCGGTGGGAACGGCCAGCCGCCACGACCGCCGCCGCCCGCCCCTGAGGTCCAGGAGCGGACGGCGGAGTCCCGCGGTGGCGGCGGCCGCGCGGTGCCTACAGCACGTCGGTGAGGAACTGCCGCAGGCGTGGGCTGCGCGGGTCGTCGAACAGCGCCTGCGGGGAGCCGGACTCCACCACCACGCCGTGGTCCATGAAGGCCACCCGGTCCGCGACCTCGCGGGCGAAGCCCATCTCGTGGGTGACCACCACCATGGTCATGCCCGCGCGGCCGAGCTCCGCCATCAGGCCCAGCACACCCTTCACCAGTTCGGGGTCCAGGGCGGAGGTGGCCTCGTCGAAGAGCATCACCTGCGGCGCCATCACCAGGGCCCGGGCGATGGCCACCCGCTGCTGCTGGCCGCCGGAGAGCCGTCCGGGCCGGGTCTGCGCCTTGTGCCGCAGGCCGACCAGGTCGAGCTGGCGCAGTGCGGTCTCGTCCGCCTCCTCGCGGGAGAGGCCGCGCAGCCTGCGCAGCGGGAGGGTGAGGTTGCGCAGGACGCTCAGGTGCGGGAACAGGTTGAACTGCTGGAACACCATGCCGACCTGCTGGCGCAACAGGTTCGGGTCACGCTGCAGCACGCTCCCACCGTCGAGCAGCACGTCCCCGCGGTCGGGCTCCAGCAGCCGGTTGACGGTCCGCAGCAGGGTCGACTTGCCGGAGCCGGACGGGCCGATGACGCAGAGGGTGTCGCCGCGCGGTACGTCGAGGTCCACGCCGCGCAGGACCGGGTTGCCGCCGAGCGACAGGTGCAGGTCGCGGGTGGCCAGGCTGACCGGGGAGAACGGCGCGACGGCGGTGGCGGGTGCGGCGACGGCGGGGACGGCCGCGACGGACGCAGTAGCAGAGGTTCGCTGGTCAGGCACGGGAGACCCCCTCGGCAGCGGAAGCGGCAGCAGCAGCGATGTCGGCGGCACGGTCGGACCCGGCCGTACCGGGTGTCGCTCCCGGACCGTCGGCGGGCTCCTCGACGACCCGCCGCCCGTGCCGCAGCCGCCGGTCGACCAGGTTGACCAGGTGGGTCAGCGGCACCGTGAGCAACAGGTAGAACAGCCCGGCCAGCACCAGCGCGGACTCGTTGCCGGTGTTGGCCGCCGCGTCCTGGCCGATCCGGAACAGGTCCCGCTGACCGGCCGTCAGTCCCAGGAAGTAGATCAGGCTGGAGTCCTTGATCAGCCCGATCAGCCGGTTGACCCAGGCCGGCAGCACCCGCCGGACACCCAGCGGGATGATCACCAGCCACATCGCCGCGGGGTAGGAGAACCCGAGGGCGCGCGCAGCCTCCAACTGGCCCGCCTCCACGCTCTGGATGCCGGAGCGGAAGATCTCGCCGAAGTACGCGGCGGCGATCAGCGAGAGCGCCAGAATGCCGAGCGGGTACGGGTCCGGCCCCCAGATCGCCAGCCCTTCGGGCGCCAGACCGACGCCGATCAGCAGGATGGTGACCACCGCCGGCAGGCCGCGGAACACGTCGGTGTACAGCCGGGCCGGCCAGCGCAGCCAGCGGGCCCGGGCCGTCCCCGCGACCGCCAGCGGCAGGCCCAGCAGGGTGCCGGCGGCCGCGGCGGACACCGAGAGGATCAGCGTGTTCGGCACGCCGGTCGTGAGCAGGTCGGAGATCGCGGCACGCATCGATCCCCAGTCGAAGAACGTCTGCGCCAGCACGCCGAGCTGGTCCACGTCGTCCCCCTTTCAGTGGGTCGCGGGAACGGAGGGTCGGTCAGGGGGTCGAGGTCGGCGAGGCGCCGGCCCCGGTGACCGGCGGGAAGGTGACCGACCCGTTGCCGGGCTTGAAGTCGGCCGGCACCGGGCGTCCCGGGTAGTACTGCTCCTGCAGCCTGGTCCAGGTGCCGTCGGCGATCACCTCGTCGAGGCCCTTGTTGAGCGCCTCCAGCAGCTTGGGGCGGTCGTGCGCCACCGCGAAGGCGGTCGGCGCGGGGCTGAGCCGCTTCTGCGCGAGGACCACCTTGCCACCGCTGTCCGCGGCGCTCTTCTCGCCGATCTCGGCGGGCGAGATCCAGGCCTCCGCCATGCCGGCCTTCAGCTGGTTGATGGCGCTGTTGTAGTCGGGCACCCGCACCGGGTTCAGGTTGTTCTTGGTCGCGTAGTCGTCCTGCACTGTGCCCTGGACGACCACCACCCGCTTGCCCGCGAGCTGGTCGAAGTCGGCGAGCGGGGAGCCGGCGGGGACGTCGAGGCCGAAGTAGCCGAAGTCGTAGCCGTTGCTGAAGTCGACCGTCTTCTTCCGGGCCTCGGTGATGGTGATGGACGAACTGCCCACGTCGAACTTGTGGTTGGCGACCTGGGAGAGCAGCGCCGAGAAGTCGGTCGAGGCGAACTGCACCTTGAGCCCGACCTTGGCGGCGACCGCGGTGAACAGGTCGTTGTCGAAGCCGGTGAACTTGCCGTCCTTGAGGTAGACGTTCGGCGGGGCGTCGGAGAGCGTGCCGACGTGGATCGTGCCGGCCTCGGTGAGCTGGTACGGGTTGCCGGCCGAGCTCGTGGACGAGCTGCTGCCGCAGGCGGCGACCGACAGCAGCGAGGCGACGGCGGTGAGGGTGGCGAGGACGGTGCGGGAACGCACGGGAGCTCCTGAGGACAGGGTGGCGCGCGGCCGGGCGCATGCCGGACCCGCCCGGGCGTCGACGGACCGGTCGAGGGAGCGGTCAGCGGAGCACGGGCACGGCGGCAGGGGCGAACGGCCCTACGCGGCAGGGTGATGGGTGAAGGGTGGGCCGAGCGGGCGGCCGAGGGGCGGGACGGTCGCAGGCGGCGTCAGCGCACGCCCGCGGATGGGGTCAGCGACCGGCGCGACAGCTCGTCGCCGTCACGCGGCGCAGGTCGATGTGCCTGCGAGTCACCAGAAATCCAGCCATGCGGGCACTATGCGTGGTGATCGGCCCGCGCGTCAAATCCCTGTTCGAACCGCTGCGCCGGCGGCTGCCCGCCGCCGTGAAGCCGCCCGTCAGCACGGCCCGTTCGGGGTGCGGACCAGCAGGAAGGCGGTGCGCCGCCGCAGGGTGAATCCGATCGACTCGTAGAGCCGGATGGCGCGGGCGTTCGCGGCCGCGGTGTGCAGGAACGGGGTGTCCCCGCGGTCCCTGATGCCCGCCGCCACCGCGCGGACCAGCCGGGTGGCCAGCCCCCGGCCACGGTGGTCCGGGTCGGTGCAGACCGCGCTGATCTCCGTCCAGCCCGGCGGCCGCAACCGCTCGCCGGCCATGGCGACGAGCCGCCCATCGTGCCGCAGGCCCAGGTACCGGCCGAGCTCGATGGTGCGCGGCAGGAACGGGCCCGGCTGGGTACGGGCGATCAGGTCGAGGATCTCGGGCACGTCGTCGGGGCCCAGGTGCACCGCCTCCGGCGCCGGCTCGGCCCGCAGTGCGGTGTCGACCAGTTGGACACCGGCGATCAGGTCCACGACCTGCCACGCGTGCGGTGGCGTGGTCGTCCCACTGACCGGGGTGAGCGTTCCCGGTCCGACCAGGGCGGCGAGGTCCTCCCAGGCGCGGGGGTCCTGCGGATCGGCGAGGGCGGTGAACGGGGAGACGTCCGTCGGGTAGCGGGCGGCCCGGCCGACGCGCTCGGCGAACCGGGCGTGCGGGCCGGTGAGCGCGGCCCAGGAGGGGTTGTCCAGGAGGTGCGGCGCGAGCGGGCACGCCGACTGCGGAGGGCGGGTACTGGTAGGCATGCTGACGCTCCGTCAGGAGTTGGTGCTCGGCAGGCCGGGCGAGTTGACCTGCGAGGCGACGGGGGCGAAGTCACCCGGGGCGTTCCGGGGCACGCCACGACGCGGGTGGCCATGGACGGGGAGAGCACGCCGCGGAAGGCGTGCGTCAGGAGGCCGTCAGCCCCGACAGAGGGCGCTGCTGACCCGGAGCAGGTCGATGTGGCGACTCAGGAACGCCGCGGCGCGACCGTGGCGGCGCCATGCGGCCATCCCCGGACCTGCGTACATCGCCGTCACCGTCGCCGTTCCGCCCGCAGCGGGGCCTCGCACTCACCGAACCGAATCTCCTTCGGTCGCTGGTCGGTCAAGGTAGGCGCACCGCGCGAGGAATGTCAACGCCCCGACGGTCGTGGCCCAAGTGCCTTGACCGGCAGGCCTGCTGAATCGCTGTTCGGCCTGTTCAGGATTGTGCCGAACGCCGGTGTCGGGTTACGGTGCAGCCAGGTCATGAGTGTCAGCGTCAAGCCCTGGCTTGCTGCACGGCAACCCTCCTCCAAGCGGCGGGGTGCTCCAGGTGACGACCAGGCGGTGCCGAGGACGGTGCCGCAAGCGCGGGCTCGCGGTGGCGAGCGGATCGGGACGGAGGTGACGGCGGTGCGGCAGACCCCTGAGCGGTTCGCGGTCATCACGGTCGACGCCCGGTGCCGGGTCACCACCAGGTACTCGCGGCGTCACATCGATCTGCAGCGGGTCGCCACCGCGCTCTGTCCGGCGTAGGCGTACGCCCTGGTGCGGCCCGTCGGCACGTCCCGGCCCGCCGCCTAGCCCGCACCCCTGCCTACACCCGCACCCCCGCCCCGCCCGGCCTCAACCCGCCGTGCCAACTACCCGTGGCAGCGGCTTCGTTCGCGGTGCCACGTCGCCGGCCGAGCCGGCGGCGCGGGCCGGCGCGGGGACCACGCACGGGCAGCGCCGCGGCAGCGCGCGGGCCGTGCCGAAGCAGCCCGCGACAGCGCGGCGACAGCCCCCCGAACAGGAAGCGGAACACCCGTGCCCGACACCCCATCACCCCTGCACCTGGCCGTGGCCCTGGACGGCGCCGGCTGGCATCCCGCGGCCTGGCGCGAGCCCGAGGCGCGGCCCGACGAGCTGTTCACCGCCCGCTACTGGGCCGACCTGGTCACCGAGGCCGAGCGCGGCCTGCTGGACCTGGTGACCATCGAGGACTCGCTGGGACTGCAGTCCGCCCTCCCCCTCGAGCCCGACGAGCGGACCGACCAGGTGCGCGGCCGGCTGGACGCGGTCCTGATCGCCGCCCGGGTCGCACCGCTGACCCGGCGGATCGGCCTGATCCCGGCCGCCGTGGTCACCCACACCGAGCCGTTCCACCTCTCCAAGGCGATCGCCACCCTCGACCATGTGAGCTCCGGGCGCGCCGGGGTCCAGGTCAGGGTCTCCGGCCGCCCCGACGAGGCCGCGCACTTCGGACGCCGTTCGCTGCCACCCCTGCGGATCGAGGACCTCGACTCGCCGGCGCAGCGGGACCTGGTCCGGGACCTCTTCGCCGAGGCGGCCGACTACGTCGAGGTCCTGCGACGGCTCTGGGACAGCTGGGAGGACGACGCCGAGATCCGCGACGTGGCCACCGGCCGCTTCGTCGACCGCGCCAAGCTGCACTACATCGACTTCGAGGGCAGCAGGTTCAGCGTCCGCGGGCCCTCGATCACCCCGCGCCCGCCGCAGGGCCAGCCCGTCGTCGCCGCGCTGGCGCACCGCGACGAGCCCTTCCGGCTGGTCGGCCGCTCGGCCGACCTGGGCTTCGTCACCCCGCAGGACGCCGGGCAGGCCCGGTCGATCGTCGCCGACATCCGCGAGGCCCAGGCCGCCGCGGGCCGGGCCGACGAGACGGTGCACGTCTTCGGCGACCTGGTGGTCCTCCTCGACGACACGCCCGGCGCCGCCGCCGACCGCAAGGCCCGCCTGGACGAGCGGGCCGGCGCCGACCACCCCGGCGACGCGCTGTTCTTCACCGGCACCGCCGTCGAACTCGCGGACCTCCTGGAGGAGTTGCAGCGCAGCGGCCTCACCGGCTTCCGCCTGCGGCCGGCCGTCCTGCCGCACGACCTGGAGCAGATCACCCGCCGTCTGGTGCCCGAGCTGCAGCGCCGCGGCGCCTTCCGCACCGCCTACGAGGCGCCCACCCTGCGCGGGCTGCTCGGCCTGCCGCGCCCCGCCAACCGCTACACCTCCGTCTGAGCCGGAAGGACCGCACGCGCCATGAGCAAGCCCGTCAAGCAGATCCATCTCGCCGCGCACTTCCCGGGCGTGAACAACACCACCGTGTGGAGCGACCCGGCCGCCGGCAGCCAGATCGACTTCAGCTCCTTCGTCCACCTCGCCCGGACCGCCGAACGCGCCAGGTTCGACTTCCTCTTCCTGGCCGAGGGGTTGCGGCTGCGCGAGCAGAACGGGGAGATCTACGACCTGGACGTGGTGGGACGGCCGGACACCTTCACCGTGCTGGCCGCGCTGGCCGCCGTCACCGACCGGCTCGGCCTGGCCGGGACCATCAACTCCACCTTCAACGAACCCTACGAGGTGGCCCGCCAGTTCGCCTCCCTGGACCACCTGTCGGCCGGGCGCGCGGCCTGGAACGTCGTCACCTCCTGGGACGAGTTCACCGGCGAGAACTTCCGCCGCGGCGGGTTCCTGGCGGAGCGGGACCGCTACCAGCGGGCCCGCCAGTTCCTGGCCGCGACCTGGGAGTTGTTCGACTCCTGGCGGGGCGACGAGATCGTCGCGGACAAGGCCTCCGGCGTCTTCCTGGGCGACCCGCGGGCCGGCCGGTTCGAGCACCACGACAGCCAGTTCGACATCACCGGCCGGTTCACCGTGCCGCGCAGCCCGCAGGGGCGACCGGTGGTCTTCCAGGCGGGCGACTCCGAGCAGGGCCGGGAGTTCGCCGCCTCGTCCGCCGACGCCATCTTCAGTCGGCACGGCACGCTGGAGGCGGGCCAGGCCTTCTACGCCGACGTCAAGGCACGCCTCGCCCGCTACGGCCGCTCCCCCGACGCCCTGAAGATCCTGCCCGCCGTCACCTTCGTCCTGGGCGACACCGACGCCGAGGCACAGCAGAAGGCCGAGCTGATCCGCCGTCAGCAGGTGAGCGGCCAGAGCGCGATCAAGCTCCTGGAGCAGCTCTGGAACCGTGACCTCAGCGGCTACGACCCCGACGGTCCGCTGCCGACCGTGGACCCGCTGCTCGGCGAGCACACCGTCGCCCGCGGCCGGGCCTCGGTGCGGATGCACCGCGACCCGCTCGCCGTCGCCGACCAGTGGCGCGCGCTGGCCGAGGCCAAGAGCCTCTCGATCCGGGAGCTGGTCATCGAGGTCACCGGACGGCAGTCCTTCGTCGGCACCCCGGCGCACGTCGCCGAGGCGCTCAACGCGTTCGTGCAGGCCGACGGCAGCGACGGGTTCATCCTCGCCCCGCACCTGACGCCCGGCGGCCTGGACGAGTTCGCCGACACCGTCGTCCCGCTGCTCCAGGAGCGGGGGGTGTTCCGCACCGAGTACCAGGGCGACACCCTGCGCGACCACCTCGGGCTCGGCGAGCCTGCCCGGGCCCACACCGGCCCGGCCACCGCGTCGAACCCGCCCGCGTCCGTGCCCCACTGACAGGAACCCCGCCATGACCGACACCCCGCTCACGGTTCTCGACCTCGTGCCGATCTCCTCCGGTTCCACCGCGCCACAGGCGCTGCGCAACAGCATCGACCTGGCCCGGCAGGCCGAACAACTGGGCTACGCGCGCTACTGGTTCGCCGAGCACCACCTCAACCCCGGGGTGGCGGGCACCTCCCCCGCCGTCGTCCTCGCGCTCACCGCGGCCGCGACCTCGACCATCCGGCTGGGGGCCGGGGCGGTCCAACTCGGGCACCGCACCGCGCTGTCCACCGTCGAGGAGTTCGGGCTGCTCGACGCGCTGCACCCCGGCCGCTTCGACCTGGGCCTGGGCCGCTCCGGCGGCCGGCCCGCGCCGGCCGATCCTCAGGCACCGGCCGATCCGCAGGCACCGGCGGACCCGCGGCAGGCACCCGCCGACCGGGAACCCGCGCTGGTGGGCGCGGCGACCGCCCGGGACGGCGGCCGCACCCTGGGCGGCCTGCGGATCCCGGCCCGGTTCTCCTTCGCGCACCTGCTGGACTCCCCGCGCTTCGCCCTGCACCGCACCCTGCTCCAGCAGCCGGGGGCGGAGTCCCAGCCCTACGACGAGCAGATCGCCGACATCCTGGCCCTGCTGGCCGGCAGCTACGTCTCCGCCGACGGGGTCGAGGCGCACGTCGTGCCCGGCGAGGGGGCCGACCTCCAGGTCTGGATCCTCGGCAGCAGCGGCGGGATCAGCGCCGAGATCGCCGGCGCGGGCGGCCTGCGCTTCGCCGCGAACTACCACGTCAGCCCGGCCACCGTGCTGGAGGCCGCCGAGAGCTACCGTGCGGCGTTCACCCCCTCCGCCGACCGGGACCGCCCCTACCTCAGCGTCTCCGCCGACGTGGTCGTCGCCGAGGACGAGGCCACCGCACGGGAGTTGGCCACCGGGTACGGCCTGTGGGTGCGCAGCATCCGCAGCGGCGAGGGCGCCATCCGCTTCCCCACCCCCGACGAGGCCCGCGCACACGCCTGGACCGAGGAGGACCGGGCCCTGGTCGCGGACCGCACGGAGACCCAGTTCGTCGGCTCGCCCCGGCAGGTCGCCGACCAGCTGGAGACTCTGCGCGACGCCACCGGTGCCGATGAGCTGATCATCACCACCATCACCCATCAGCACCGGGACCGGGTCCGCTCCTACGCCCTGCTGGCCGAGGAGTGGGCCCGGCGATGACCACGCGCGGCCCCTGGCGCCACCCGGGCCGCTCCGCCACCGGGCCGGAAATGCAGTGGTGACGGCTCGTCAGCCCGACTACTCTCCCTGATCCATGACCGAGACCAGCCGCGAGCGACTCCGCGCCACCTTCACCGAGGACGCGGAGCTCTACGACCGGGCGCGCCCCGGCTATCCCCGCCGGCTGTACGAGGACCTGGCGGCCCGCACCACGCTCGGTCCGGGCCGCCGGGTCCTGGAGATCGGGTGCGGCACCGGCCAGGCGACGGTGCCGCTGGCGGCGTCCGGCTGCCGGATCACCGCCGTGGAACTCGGCCCGCAGATGGCGCGGGTGGCGCGGCGGAACCTGGCGCCGTACCCGAACGCGGAGGTCGTGGTCCGCGCCTTCGAGCAGTGGCCGCTGCCGCCGGAGCCCTTCGACCTGGTGTTCGCGGCGACGGCCCTGCACTGGGTCGACCCCGCGGTGCGCCTGGTGAAGGCGGCCGACGCGCTGCGCCCCTCGGGCACCCTGGCCGTCGTCTCCACCCACCACGTCAAGGGCGGCAGCGAGAACTTCTTCGCCCGGACCCAGCCCCTCTACGAGCACTTCGACCCGGCGACGCCGCCCGGCCTGCGGCTGTCCCCGGCAGCGGACATCGCCACGGGGGAGGCCGAGCTGGTCGCCTCCGGCCGCTTCGGCCCGGCGCGGATCCGCCGCTACGAGTGGGACCTGACCTACTCCACCCAGGCGTACCTGGAGGTGCTCCGCACCTACTCGGGGCACCGCGCCCTGCCCGCGCCGGCCCGCGAGGGGCTGCTGGCCGCCATCGCCGACCTGATCGACACCCGCCACGGCGGCCGCATCACCAAGCGCTACCTGACAGAACTCATGACCGCCGAACGCACCACCTGACGCCCGGGGCCCGGCCGGAGTCGGCCGAACGGAGGACCGCGCCGAGTGTCCTGCCCGGTTTGGCCCAGTCCGTCCGACGATAGTGCGGCATGACACGCACCAGAGCGGCCCTCGCCCTCGCCGCCGCCACCATGATCGTCAGCAGCCTTCCGGCCACCGCGGGCGCCACCGCCCTCACCGACGCCGGCCACAGCCGGCACGCCTGCGTCCGTTCGGCGCAGCCGCCCTCCGGGCCGGGCCGGACCGTGCTCGACATCGCCCGCCAGGGCAAGGAGCAGAACGACCTCAACTCGGTGACCCTCAAGGTCACCGAAGGCGGCCAGGACCTCCTCACCGACGCGCTCGGCGAGTCCATGACGGGCGTACCGGCCGAGCCGGGCATGCACTTCCGGTCCGGCTCGGTGGGCATCGCCTACATGGGCACGGTGCTGCTGCAACTGGTGGACGAGCACGTGGTGGGCCTGGACGACCCGATCTCGCGCTGGCTGCCGAACGTGCCGCACGCCGACCGGATCACCCTGCGGATGCTCGGCTCCAGCACCTCGGGCCTGCACGACTACGTCACCGACCCGGACTTCCTCGCCGAGCTCACGACCCACCCGTTCCGCCAGTGGACCGACGCCGACGTGCTCGCCTACCCCTTCAGCCACTCGCTCTGGTACGACCCGGGCACCAACTGGAGCTACTCGCACGCCAACTTCGTGCTGCTCGGCGAGGCCCTGGAGCGGATCACCGGCACCCCGCTGGACAAGCTGCTGGAGCAGCGCGTGATGAGCCCGCTGGGGCTGCACAACACGCAGAACAACTTCACGCCCGAGATCCCGTCCCCGGTGCTGCACGCCTTCACCTCGGAGCGCGGCACCTACGAGGAGTCCACCTTCTGGAACCCGTCGTGGACGACCGCGCGCGGCGCCGTGCTCACCACCGACATCTGCGACCTGGCCCGCTCCGCGCAGGCCATCGGCACCGGCGAACTGCTCTCGGCGGCCGGCTTCCGCACCCAGCTCGACCCGGGCACGGTCGGCCTCGGCGGCCCCACCGACACCTGCCCGGACACGGTCTGCCGGCACAACACCGAGGCGCTGCACTACGGCTTCACCGTCCTGGTGGAGAACGGCTGGATCATCCAGAACCCGTCCTTCTCCGGGTACGCGGCGATCCAGGCCTACCTGCCGTGCAAGGACCTGGCCATCGCCGTCTCCACCACCAAGGGCCCGAACTCGCCGGACGGCAACACCGCCGAGGTGATCGCCTCGCAGATCGCCGCCGCCCTGGCACCGGGCAACCCGATCCCCGGGCCCGTCACCGCGAGCTGACCGGCCGGCGGAGCCCCCGTCGAAGCCGACCCCATCGGTGGGCCACCGCGCTGACGCACCGTCACCACGGTGGCCCACCGGGCCGTATCGGCGCGCCGGCCCGCTAGCATGCCCGCATGGCTTCGGTACACCTGCGTCACGCGGTCCGCGCGATCGTTCTCGACGAGGACGACCGCGTCCTGCTCTGTCGCTTCGTCATTCCCCAGCCGACCGGCACCATCGTGGTGTGGGCGGCGCCCGGCGGGGGCGTCGAGCCCGGCGAGGGCGAACTCGCCGCCCTGCGCCGGGAACTGGCCGAGGAGACCGGACTCGTCATCGACTCCGACCCGCCCCACGTCTGGCACCAGGAGGTCATCGACCCCGACCACACGGTGGGCTACGACGGGGTGATCAACGACTACTTCCTGGTCCGCGCCGCCTCGTTCCAGCCCCGCGGCACGATGTCCGACGCCGAGCTAGCCGCCGAGAACGTCGAGGGCTTCCGCTGGTGGCGACTGTCGGAGATCGCCGGCCACCGCGGCCCCGACCTCTTCTCCCCGCGCGACCTGGCCACCCCGCTGGCGGCCCTGATCGCCGGCCAGGTCACGGCCGAACCGGTGCCGCTCGGCCCGTGAACCCACATGACCGGCCCATCGGGATGGTCCGTGTATCTTGATCCCCAGGCATGGGAGGTCGTCACGATGGCGCGGTTGACTCGGGCCCAGCAGCAGGAGCGCACCCGCGCGGCTGTGCTGGCGTCGGCGAGGGCGGAGTTCACCCAGCGCGGGTACGTCGAGGCCAAGGTCGACCGGATCGCCGAGCGGGCCGAACTGACCCGCGGTGCGGTGTACTCGAACTTCCCGACCAAGCGCGCGCTCTACCTGGCGGTGCTCCTCGACCTGGTCGAGCACCGCGCCACCGCCGAGACCCCGCCCGGTCCGCCGGTACCGTCGGCGGCCACAGCCTCCGCGGCCGAGGCGCTGGGCGCCTTCGCGCGGGCCTGGCTCGAACAGCTGCCCCTCTCCGGCGACGTGGCCGCACTCCAGCAGGTGCGACTGCGCGAGCTGGCCGGCGTCTTCGACGACGAGCCGGCCCACACCGCGCTCACCCAGGTCACCCGGCTGGAGGCCCTGCTGCTCGCGCTCGCCCTGGAGTCAGGCGGACGGGCCGGGGCGCGCCAGGTCCGGCGGGCCGAGCTGGTCCTGCGCCTGCTCAACGGCCCGGGCCCGCTCGCCGACCCCGCCCTCGAGCTCGGCGACCCCTTCGACGTGGCCCACGCCTGCGCGCACCTGGACGCACTCGCGCTCGCCGACACCTGGGACCCGCCTCACCTGCCCTACGTCGACCCCGCCCACCCCTGCCGCGACGCGTGGACCGCGCCCGAGGAGCTGCCGGACCTGATCACCGGCCGCCCGGTCGGGTTCGCCGAGGACGGCGTGATCGCGGTGCTCGGCACCAGCCGGCTGGGCGCCGCCGAGGAGATCGTCCGCGCCGCCCGCCCGGGCGACCGGGTCACCGTGGCCGTGGTGACGGGCGACCCCGTCGAGACCGGCCGCCTGGTCCGCCTCAGGATCGGCGACTTCACCCACTGCCTGCGCCGCGCCTTCCCCCCGGACGCCTGGCCCCGCCTGCGCCTCGTCCTCGACGACCGCGCCCAACTCGCCACAGCCCTCGGCATCCCGGCCCCCGACGACACCACCGAGTACGCGGTCCGCGTCAGCGCGGGCACCCTCGTCGCCCGAGCCCAAGGCCGAGGCGCCGCCCACGCCGCCGCCATCACCACCACGGCCACCACCCCCTGACCCGGCCCGACGCGGCTACCGAGCGCGGGCGCGGATGACGTGGCGGCGGTGGGCTTCGAAGCGGGACTCGGCCTCGGCGTAGCGACGTTCCCACGCCTCGCGCTGCGGGTCGTACCCGGCGGGGTGGACGTAGGCGCCGGTGTCGTCGTGCTCGTCGGACAGGCCGTACCGGGCCGGGTGGAACTCGGCGTCGGCCGGGTTCGGGCCGAAGAGCTCGTCGGCCTGCCTGATCGAGACGCTGATCCGCCGGCGCTCGAGGTCGACGCCGAGCAGCAGGACGTGCACCTCGTCGCCCACCTGGACGACCTCCTCGGCGGCGGCCACCTCGTGGGGTGCCAGCTCGGTGAGGTGGACCAGGCCCTCGATGCCCTCGGCCACGCGGACGAACGCGCCGAACGGCACCAGCGCGGTCACCGTGGCGGGGACGACCTGGCCGACGAGGACGGTGTCGGCCCACAGGCGCCAGGGGTCCTCGCCCCGGGCCGAGCGCAGGGAGAGGGCGACCTGCTCGCGTTCCAGGTCGACGGCGAGCACCTCGACGCGGACCTCCTGCCCGACCGTCACGACGTCGGAGACGGCGTCGATGTGCGTCCACGACAGTTCGGGGATGTTGATGAAGCCGGCCGCGCGCCCCAGATCGTCGTCGAAGTCGACGAAGACGCCGAAGGTGGGCGTCGCGGAGACCACGCCGCTGACGATCTCGCCGCGGCGCAGGGTGTGCAGGTAGGCGCGGCGGTCGTCGGCGCGGGTGCTGTCGTTCCGCCAGCGGGCCCGCACGACGCCGTCGTCGTCGGGCAGCACCGCGGCGAGCAGCGGGTCGCGGTCGGCCGGCAGCAGCGGGACCAGGGTCACCAGGTCACCGCGGTACCAGGTCCGGCCCCCGGCGTCCGGTTCGATCATCCACGGCTCGGCGATGCGGCTGAAGAACTCGCCACCGGGCTGCTGGACGACGAGGAGTTCGAGCCGGCCGGGCCGGCTCAGGGCGGCGCGTGACCCGCCGGTGTCGGGGGTCAGGTCCGGCCACACCGCCAGGCGGGCACGCGGGCCCATCCCCGTCCGGACCGTCTCGACGTCGGCGACAGTGGTCAGGCGGTGCCAGCGCGAGGCGTTGCGGAGCGGGAGCTCCTCCAGGAGCACGCCGCCGCGTGCGGCGACCAGGTCCGCCAGTTCGGTCCAGAACGACCGGTCGGCGGGCCGCGCCACGTCGACCTCGTCCGCGGCCGGGTCGTACGGGGAGGCCTCGATCCGCTCGACGATGAGCCCCAGCGCGCGGGTGCGGGCCAGGGCGTCCTCGCAGGGGCGGGCGCTGCCGACGTACACGTCCAGCTCGTGGCCGACGTGGACGAAGAAGCCGCCCTCGGCGTGCAGCCGGCACCAGGCGCCCCGCAGCCGCAGCATCGTCGCCACCAGGCCCAGCGCGACGCCGAGCGGGACCCGCGCGCCGTCGTGGTAGCCCTGGCGGCCGGGCGGGAAGAGGCCGGCGAGACCGTGGTCGTCGGGCCCCGGGTGCGGGTGGAAGTGCGCGAACCCGTGGAGCATGGGGTTGTCGATCGTCAGCCACTGGACGGCGTCGTCCCGCGCGAACGCGGCGACGGCCTGCCGGCAGGCTTCCTCTGCGGCGTCGAAGTCGTCGAAGTCGTCGAAGTCGTCGAGCAGGCGGCTCCGGCCGCCGCGCCGGGCCGGGTCGTACGGGGTGATCCGGTGGACGGTGGGGCGCATCTCAGCGCCCGGAGTGGCTCGAAGTCGCCCCGAGGGCCGGTTGCGGGTGGACAGTTGGTGTGATCATCCGCCGAGCCTACGGCAATCCGTCGCCCCTCAGAGAGGCGATTCTCCGACCGACCGGGCTCGGGACGGGTCACCCGCGTGGGCACTCCCGGTGGCGGTCCCGACACGTCGCGCATTCCCTGAAGGTGGCGTGCCGATCATCACCGGCGACCGAACCTTCAGGACAGCCGACCCAGGGAGCGTGCGATGCCTGCCGATGCGTCCGAACCGGATCCGGAACGATCAGGGCAGGGGAAGCCTCCCGACGGCCCGAACGACAACCCGACCGGCGGCCCGCCCAGCGGCCCGAGCAGCGGCCCGAGCAGCGGCCCGAGCAACGGCCCCAACAACGGCCCGACCGGCGGCCCGACCGCCGGCCCGCCCGGGGGCGACGAGCTCTCGGCGAGCGAGCGCAGCGAGCTGGACGAGCTGCGGCACCGGCTGACGGCGCTGGAGGTCAGCACGGCGCCGCGCCGGGAGCACCACCGCCTGCGGACGTCGGGCTCGGTCGTCCTGATCGTGATCGCCTCGCTCCTCGCGATGCTCTCGGTCATCGCCGTCTGGACCAACTCGATCATCGGTGACACCAACCGCTACGTCGCCACCGTCGCGCCGCTGGCGAGCAATCCGGACGTCCAGGCCGCGATCACCAGCCGGGTCACCTCCGAGGTCCTGGCCCAGATCGACGTGAAGGCCGTGGTGAACCAGCTCTCCCAGGCCGCCGTCGAGCAGGGCGCCCCGCCGCAGCTCGGCACGCTCATCGGCGGCCTGAGCGGACCGATCACCAGCGGCCTGACCCAGCTGGTCAGCACCACCGTCAGCAAGGTGGTCACCAGCGACCAGTTCGCCAGCCTCTGGGTCGACGCCAACCGGGCGATCCACTCCACCCTCGACAAGGCCCTGACCGGCCAGGGCGGTGGCGCGGTCTCGCTGGAGAACAACCAGGTCACCATCGACATCGGGCCGTTCGTGGCCAAGGTCAAGGACCAGCTGGTGAGCTCCGGGTTCGGACCCGCCGCCAAGATCCCCGAGGTGCACACCAGCTTCGTGGTGTTCGCCTCGAACGACATCGGCAAGATCAAGGGGTACCTCCGGCTGCTGGAGATCATGGGCACCTGGCTGCCCGTCATCACCGTGCTGATCGCCGCCGCCGGCGTGTTCACCGCCGTGAACCGGCGCCGCGGCCTGATCGGCGCGGCGGTCGGGGTGGCCCTCGCCATGCTCCTGCTGGGGGTCGTGCTGACGATCTTCCGGTCCTTCTACCTCGACCACCTGCCGCCGGGCAGCTCCCAGGCCGCCGCCGGAGCGATCTACGACGCGCTGATCCGCTTCCTGCGCGCGGGTGTCCGCGCCGTCGGGACGGTCGCCGTGGTCACGGCTGCCGGCGCCTTCCTGATCGGCCCCTCCCGGGTCGCCGTGGTGACCCGCACCGCCTGCACCTCGACCATCGGCGCGCTGCGCGGCGTGGCCACCGGACACGGCATGCGGCTCGGGGCGGTCGGCCGGTTCGTGCACCGCTACAAGCGCTGGATCGGGGTGGCCATCCTCGCGGTGGCGGCCGTCATCCTCGCGACCTGGACCTACCCGACGGCGGCCGTGGTGATCTGGATCGTCGTCGTGGTGCTGGCCGTGTTCGCGATCCGCGAGTTCCTGGACCCGGGCCCGGGAGAGCCGGCCTGAACCGACCGGATCCGGCCGGGAGCCCACCCCGGCCGGGTCCGGTCCGCGTTCGACGGCCCGGGGGCACCGAGATGCACCCGGGCCCGAGTGTCCCTAGGGTCGATACTGCGCACGTGTACGCCGCGCACCGACCGGCGTCCTCGCGCTCGGGCCTCCGGAACGAACTCGGGCTCAGGAATCGAGGTAGCACGATGTCCTCACCGTCCTCACCGTCCTCAGCGACGAACACACGCGACGACACGTCGAACACCCTGGCCGGCGGCCTGGTCGTCTTCGCCGCCGTCATGCTCATGCTCGGTGGCCTGCTGAGCATCTTCCGCGGGATCATGGCCATCGCCCAGGACGACATCTTCGTCAGGACCCCGAACTACGTCTTCAAGTTCAACCTGACCAGCTGGGGATGGATCCACCTGGTCCTCGGCGTGCTCGCGATCGGCGTGGGCATCGGACTCTTCCGGCTCGCCCTGTGGGCCAGGATCCTCGGCGTGGCCGTGGCAGCGCTGCTGCTCATCGCCAACTTCCTGTCCATCCCCTACTACCCGCTCTGGTCCATCGTCGTCGCGGCCATCTGCGGCTTCGTCATCTGGGGCCTGTGCGTGATCCGTCGCGAGGACGGCACCGGGACCGGCTGACGCGATCGGAGGACGGTCATGGGCCGCGACTACCACTTCCACTGCGAACACGCCGGCTGTTCGGTCACCGCCGAGGTGTACCTGGGCGGGACCCGGGAGGTCGATGTCCTGGTCGACGGCAAGGAGGTGTCGACCCTGCGCGTCCAGGGCCACGGCGCCCAGGTGCGGTCGCTGACCGCGGTCCTGCCGACCGACCCTCCCCGTCCCGTCGAGATCGAGGTGACCCTGCCCGGCCGCATCAGTGGGGAGCCGGCGAGCGTCCTGGTCCGGGACGGCGAGCGGTTCGCGATGCCCGGCAGGGAGGTCCAGCACCGGTCACGGCCGACCGAGGCCTCCTGGTACGGCTGATCCCACTCGGACGGCGGACGAGCGGGGGCCGGGCCCGTGACGAGGAACCGGGTGCCCAGGGCCCGGCAAGCGGCCATCACCTCGCTCGCCTGTTGGGCGGGGTCAGCCCGCAGCACCAGGCAGCCAGCCAGCCGCGCAGCGCAGGCTCGTACTGTGCGGCAGACCGAGGATCCGGCGGTTCGGGGTGACCAGGGAAGGCACCCCGTGCCGCCGGACCATGTCCGGGATCGTCCAGAACCGTCCAAACCCCTGGTTGGACAGGCATCGGACACGTCAACGTCACCCCAGGCCGCAACCCGCGCCCGTCCCGGACAGCCCAGGAGACACCCATGCCCACGATCGGACGCACGCCTTCCCCCACCCGAATGCTTCACCGCCCGGTCGCCTGGATGGGCACACTCGCGCTGGGCGCCGCCACCGCCCTTCTCGCCGCACCGCCGGCGCACGCGGACACCTACCAGCTCAACGTCCAGATCATCAACCACCACACCAACCAGTGCCTGGACAGCAACTACGGCGGCTCCGTCTACCTGGGCACGTGCAACGGCGGCAACTACCAGCGGTGGAACGTCACCTCGTGGTGGCCGGACACCAACAACTACTACAGCAACGTCCAACTCCAGGACGTTCAGACCAAGCGCTGTCTCTCGGTGTACGAGAACTTCGACGGCTACCACTTCCCTGCGACCACAACGGTCAGCTGTGACGACATGGACAACAAGCAGCAGTGGGACATGACCTGGGTGGGCAACACGTCTCCCAACCCGCAGAACAGCTTCCAGTTCATGAACAACTACGACGTTGCGGGTACCTACGAGACCTGCCTGGATGCCGGGCAGACCTTCGACCAGAAATGGCTCTACAACTACGGGCAGGCGCAGTTCAACACCTGCCCGTGGCACACCGATGACTGGCAGATCTGGAGCATGCAGCACTAAGAACACCTAACAAAATGATCAACCGCATGGTTGGATCCCACTGGGCGTCAGGTTGATCATGCTGTGGGGGCCAGGATGGCGCGGCTGAAGCCGTGGGAAGTCAGTGACGAGCTCTGGGCGGTGATCGAGCCTCTGCTGCCGAAGGTGGAGCGTCGGACGCGCTACCCGGGGCGGAAGCGCCTGGACGACCGCCGGGTGCTCCAGGGGGTCCTGTTCGTCCTGCATACCGGGATCTCCTGGGGGCACCTGCCGCAGGAGCTGGGGTTCGGCTCGGGCATGACCTGCTGGCGTCGCCTGGCGCAGTGGCATGAGGCCGGGGTCTGGCAGCGGCTGCACGAGGTCTTGCTGGCCAGGCTCCGAGCCGCCGATGCCCTCGACTTCTCTCGGGCGGCGGTGGACTCGTCGCACGTCAGGGCCTTAAAAGGGGCCCCAAGACGGGACGAAGCCCAGTTGACCGGGGCAGAGCGGGCAGCAAGCACCATCTGATCACCGACGCCAACGGCGTCCCGCTCGCGTTCACACTCACCGGTGGCAACCGCAACGACATCACCCAGCTCATTCCGCTCTTGGAGGCTGTCCCGCCGGTGCGCGGCAAGCGGGGCAGGCCCCGTCAGCGCCCGGACGTGGTTCTTGCGGGCCGGGGCTACGACCATGACAAGTACCGGCGTCTGGTGCGCGACCTCGGCATCCGGCCCGTGATCGCGCGTAGGAACACCGGACACGGCTCCGGCCTGGGTGTCCATCGGTGGGTAGTCGAGCGCGCGTTCGCGCTTCTGCACCAGTTCCGGCGCCTGCGGATCCGCTGGGAGATCCGTGACGACATTCACGAGGCCCTGCTCAGCCTCGGGTGCTCCCTGATCTGCTGGCGCAGGCTGAGCTCATTCCTGTGACAGGTGCCCGTCCCAGGCCTCGAGGACGGCGGCCAGCAGTTCCCGATGGGTTGCGATCCAGGCGTCGGGCAGGTCGATGGGTACCCGCACGGTCGTCATCGAGACGAGATCGTCTTCAACGACCACCTCGGGGCAGCCACGCTCGCCGTTCAGGTGGATGTAGAGGGACGGCCCGCGCTGGACGTGTAGCCAGGCGATGTCCTCGCCGGCCTCCAGGCGGTCCAGGGCCTCGGCCCACGAGTTGAGCCGAGACCGCCACAACGAGAGGGCCACGCGGCCTGCCACGAACGGTGTGTCGACGACAATCTCCGCGGAGAGCCCACCGGCCACCCCCTGCAAGGGGCCGAGCACGGTGATGCGCACACTGTTGCCTTCGTCATCGCACAGCAGGGTCAGATCCAGCCGCTCAGCCGTCACCATGCCGCCTCCCTCGAAGTTGAGGCGATCTTGACTCACCTCCGCCTCAGTTGGCCAACGACTTCCGACCTCAGTACGCCATTTTGTTAGGAGTTCTAAGGCCGGAACCCCGTCGCCCACGCAGGGCTTGCGGCGCATCACCGTGGGTACCGTTCCCGCCGATTGCTCGATCACAGATCACAGGGAACGAGATCGCGATGAGGTGGAGCCCGACGGGCTGGTCGGCGGAGATCACCGGCGGGGACACGACCTACATGGGCGTGGTGGAGCTGTGGAGCGACAAGGGCGAGGCCCTGGTCGGCGACGAGAGCGGCCGACTCGTCCCGGCGGTCAAGCTGCCGGGCTTCAAGCAGCTGGTGGAGAACCATCGGGTGGTGTCGGTGCTGCCCGCCAATCCGGGCTGGAGCGTGCGGACCGAGCGGTCCGGGCTGTTCGAGCCGTTCACCACGCCGATCGCCGCCTGGGTGATGGACGGCGAGGGCTGCTTCTGGCCCGTCATCGGGGTGAGTGAACCGGAGGACGGGGGCCCGCACCGCCCGAACCCGGAGGGCGAGTACACCCTGCGCCCCCACCTGAGCAGCGGTCACAAGATCGTGCCGCCCAAGGACTGACCCCACACGACGAGCGGCCCGCACCAGTTGCTGGTGCGGGCCGCTCGTCTCATCGGTGCGAGTCCGCCGGCGGCGCCGGGGCGGTTCCGCAGGTGCTCACTGCTCGGCCCCGTAGTCCTACCTCTGACCCCAGCCGCAAGGTAGCGCGCCGCTTGACCACCGGGGTCTCGCGGTGAGCGCAGATCATGCTGCTGAATCCCGCTGCCGGGTCACTAGAAGACAGGGAAATCGAACTGGCTCCAGGTGGCGGTGGGTTCGGAGCAGTCCCACAGCTCCACGGTGGCACCGGGAGCGCCCGACTGGTGGTCGAGGTCCGCGCACATGTTGGTAAGCGGTTGCTTGAGCTGGCCGTTGACGTACTGCCACTGTTCCGCCTGACTGTCGTCACACTTCCAGAGATCGAGCTGGGCGCCCGCACTCAGGCTCCCGCCGTTGGTGTCGAGGCACAGGCGGCTGTCATCCTTCGGGGAGATGGTGCCCGTGCCCTTGCCCGTAGGGTTGCTGATCGTCCAGTACTGCCCGGAGTCGCGGGTGTTGCAGTTCCACGAATTCAGGCTCACGCCCAGGCCGAGGCCGCCGCCATTCGTGTCGATGCACAGGCCCGTGTACCCGTTGAACAAGTGGTGGGGGTTGCTGTCCAGCGTGGCGGCCGAGGCCGGGACCGCGGGCATCGCGGTGGCGAGGACTGCGGCGATGCCGGCGACGGCGAGGCTGCCCTGCAGGCAGCGCCGACCACGAGAAACCCACTCAGATCGTGCCATGAGAAACACTCCTTCTTGTTGTGACAGGGATATGCGACCGGCAGGGCTGGGTTTCGCCCTGCTTCTGCCGTACCGGGAGGCCGTCGAGCGCATCGAACACGGCTTACTGCTCTGTGCGCGGATGACGGGTCGGCCGGCCGGCAGCGGATGAAGATCTGCCGTGCTTTGCAGCGTCGGGAGCCGCGAAGTGGCGCCGACTTGTGTGCCGGTGGCTGGAGGCTGGTTTGGCGGGCCACCGGGATGACCATGGGCAGTTCGGCTTACGGCGGGATTTTCGGCTCCCACTCCGGGATCCGGGCAAGGAGATGTGCTATTGCGGTGGAGGAGTGCGTCGCCGCATCCGTTCCGCTGCCGCGGAAGAAGAGCCCGAGATTGATTCCGGCCGGGCCGGCACGGACTCGTATGTGCTCGATTCCGAACCGGGGCTGGAGGTGCGCCCAGAGGACATCGAGAATCCTCTCGGCGTCCGTGCGGCTGGGCTGTGGCAGTTCCGGGTTGGCCAGCTCCAGGCGGACGAGGTACACGGCCTCAGTCCCAGCCGATGCCGTCTGCCGGTCCCGGCGTCGGCGTGTCGCCGGAACCGGCCGCTGCCACTGCTGAGGCCGTGGGCTGGTTCGATCCGGCACCAGTGGCGAACGCGGTCGACACAACCGATCCGGCGGTGAAAGCCGGGCCGAAGAGCAGTAGGGCAACGATGGCGGTACGGACAGACTTCGACATGACAGCCCCGGTCTTTTCGTTGAATCTTGCGTGTGGATTCCTGACTCAGTTGCCTGGCCGGATTTCCGTTGTCCGGTCGGCGCCTTGAGAAAAGAATGCCCGACACGCACGCTGTCTGGAACGGTTTCGATGTGGCACCAGAATGCCCGGCAGCTTGGTGCCACTCTGCGCTCTCATGCCTTCTTCGGAGCATGTGGGCGGCCCCGTCGACGAGCACCGCTCACGGCCTCGATCGTTCGCGGTGGCGGCCTCGGAAGATCCTGTGCCTGTGATGCGAAGAGCCCAGCCGCGCGCGCCGCCTTCGTTCCCGCTCACCTGACCGCGGGCGCGGCTTTTGAAGGCACCGGGTCAGGGGGTTCCGGCCACCTTGATCAACGGAAGGCTCTCGGGGTGGGGCACATGCCCCACGCCCGGCAGCGCGGGCTCGGCGATCCGCCGCTGCCGCAGCTCGCGACCCCGTCGAGGCCCTCGCCCACTGACGGAGGGGGCGACCGGGCCGATCGTCTGACGGCGGGGGCGACCGGGCCGATCGTCGCGCGCTGGTGCTCCAGCACCGCGATGTCACCGATCGCGACCGTCCTCAGCGCGATCGCGCGGGCCGGTTCGGTCGGCACCCGGCCGCGCGGATGCAACGGGTGGATTCCCGGCCGACGCATCGCGCGGGTGAGCTCCTTGGCCGATCCCCCTTTGCTTCGGGCGGCTTCGCCGGCCTGTCAGCGCCGACGACCAGGCCGAGAGAGCGCAACCCAGTGCGGAGAAGCGGTCGCAGGGATCCTCGTGACGCTGCGGCAGAACGTGTCCGGCACCCACGTCGGCGGCGACTGCGAGGTCACAGCCAGCCTCTTTGCGCGGCTTTGATCCCGGCTTCGAAGCGGCTGCCGGCATCCAGGCGTTCCATGATGCCGGCCATGTGTCGGCGTACGGTGCGCAGCCCGATGCCCAGTCGCTTGGCGGCGGCTTCATCGGTCATGCCGCCGGCAAGGAGGGCGAGAAGCTCGGTTTCTCCCTGGGCGAGTCCGGTGTTGGTGTCGCGGGTCGCCGCTGCGCCGAGGGGGACGGCCGTGTCCCAGGCCTGGTCGTAGATGCTGGCCAGGGAGGCCACGATGCCCGGCTCACGGGTGCACAGTGCCCCTGCTCTGGTATTGCCGGGGTCGATGGGGACCAGGGCGACTTCGCGGTCGAAGAGCAGCATGCGAGGTGGCAGGACGGGTGCAGTGCGAACCTCGCCGCCGGAGTCGGTCAGCCACTTCGCGTAGGCGTAGGTCGCCGGGTCGTTGCGGACGCTGTTCTGGTAGAGCGTGAGGATCGCCATGCCGCGGCCGAGGGCGTTGGCGTCGAGTGGGCGTGAGGCGTCAAGGCTGGCCTGGGACTGTGCTCCGCCCGGCATGACCGACAGGCACTCCCGCTTCATCTCGGTGGCGAGGATCTCGAGCCTGGCCTCGATCGTGTCCATGTCGACCAGGCGCTCTGTTCCGTTCACGGGGACGTTGGGGGTGAGGTGGCCGTAGGAGGCCATCGCCTCGGCGGCGGCTGCCCGGTTGGCGGCCAGCTTCTGGCTGCGGCGTGCCAGATCGGCTTCCTGCCGACGGATGATCATGTCCAAGGCGACCTGTGGGCTGACGGCCCGGAGCCTGTCCGGGTTGTCCCGGGATGGTCGCGCGAACGAGCGATCGACCAGGTGGTCCAGTGCTGCTCGGACGACCGGTTCCGTCAGTTGTGTGATCGCCAGCAGATCCGACAGGTCCGCCTGCGGACAGCCCAGCAGGGCCGCGTACACGGCCTCGGTTTCAGGTTCCAGGCCCAGGACACTGAGCACCCTGATCACCGCCCCCTCGGTGCGCGTGCAGACAGGTGTTCGGGCAAGGGCCGGCAGGCGTTGAGGAGCCGCAGCGGATGCCCGTTGTTTGTCGCGTTCAAGCAGAACACCAGGCCCGAGATCGGCGCCAGGAAGAAGACAGGACGGACTGTCGGACGTTTGGCCGGACGAACCGCGCGGCGGTGGCCGTCCGGCCTGGACCGGGGCGTGGGTGGCGGGTCGGGTTCCGGTGACGCCGGGCACCACGGCGTCCAGGGTGTGGCGCGGGCGCCATCTCACCCGGCTGCTGGTGTGGCCGCGGCTGTATGGGGAAGTTGACGCTGCCTCTGCTGCCAAGGTCAGCGTGCCCGTCACGGCGACGGAGGGGCACGGTCCGGCGGCCGCCGGTAGGCTCGCCCACCGTTCTACCGGAGGGTAGGGTTCGGGGGCTCAACACTCCCGCGCCCCCGGGTGCGGGACTTGTTGTGATGTCCGGACACCAGGGGAGGGTGTGTTGGTCGAACAACGGAGTTCGCTCCGGATGAGTACGAGTGCGGCGGTGGACTGTTGAGGGGGTTCGGCGAGCTGCTGCGGGAGCTCCGCCGGGCAGCCGGGCTGACCCAGGAGGAGCTCGCCGAGGCGGCCGGCGTGTCCGCCCGGTCGGTCAGGGAGTTGGAGCGGGGCCGACGCGGGCGACCGCAGCGCCGCACGGTGGAGCAACTGGTGTCGGCGCTGGGTCTGACGGGGACCGGCGCCGCCGCCCTGGTGGGGGGCGGCGGCGGCGGGCTGG